>NZ_JALNPM010000005.1:115994-201862 GCF_024520875.1 Pantoea sp. Ft-CA_14
GAAGCTGTGCGCTGGCGGTGACCAGACTGGCTTCGACGCCTGCGGCCTTTAACTTGTGGTACTGCGGACTATTTCGGTCCCGGACTGTTCACGGTATCGAAACGGGTGTCAGCAGCACTAAAACAGGCAATCTGCCCTTTCATCTGTCAGAACGGGCAGCGTGCTGAAAACAGTTACTTTCTGGCAAACGCCTGACTGAGAGTCCAGAGTTCCCGGCGCTCATCGGCGCTCAGTCCCTGGGTGCGTTCACGCGCAATCAAAAACTCCAGGCGCTCTTCAAGAGCAGAGTCGTAGATGCTGGCCAGCGAGTCCTGAAACACCGCTTCGGCTTCCTCATCTACTATCATGTGGTTCCAGATCGCCAGTGTTTCAAGCGTCTGACTAAAATTTGTTCCGCGATATAACTCTAGTAGCTGACCGGTGGTCAATCCAGGATTCTCATTACAACGGCCCACTAATTCAATAAATAGCGGTAAACCCGGCATTTTTGACTCAGACAGCCCATCAAGCGAAGGCACCAGGGTGGCCAGCTGCGGACTCTGAATCAGCAACGCGATCAGCACGCGCATAGTGGTACGCTTCAGCGGTGGCGCTACCGGCGTCGTTCCGCTTGCGGCCAGCTTCGGCATCAGCTTTTCAAGCTGATTGTCGTCAAGAATACCCAGTTTATTCCCCAGTTCCTGACGCATATAAATACGTAAGGTCTCACCAGGGATCTGCGTAATCAGCGGTAAAGCCAGCGTACTCAGGCGCGCTTTTCCGTCGCGTGAGCTCAGATCCACCTGCGGCAGCAGGCTATCAAATAAAAATGAAGAGAGCGGCATCGCCTGCTCCATCCTCGCTTCGAAGGCGTCTTTACCCTCTTTGCGTACCAGCGTATCCGGGTCTTCACCATCGGGTAAAAACATAAAGCGTAGCTGACGACCATCATTCATGTAAGGCAATGCGGTTTCAAGCGCACGCCATGCCGCTTCACGACCAGCCCTGTCGCCGTCGTAACAGCAGATCACTGTGTCGGTACTGCGGAACAGCAACTGAATGTGTTCAGCAGTGGTGGAGGTGCCTAATGACGCGACGGCATAATCTATCCCGTACTGCGCCAGCGCAACCACGTCCATGTATCCCTCAACCACTAACAGGCGGGCGGGTTCAGGATGGTTCTTAACGGCTTCATAGAGGCCATAGAGCTGGCGGCCTTTATGGAAAATAGGTGTTTCCGGCGAGTTCAGATACTTCGGCGTATCGTTACCCAGCACGCGTCCGCCAAAACCTATGACGCGTCCACGCTTATCGCGAATCGGAAACATGACGCGGTCGCGAAACCGGTCATAAGTTCGGCCTTTGTCATTGCTGACCAGCATGCCCGCTTCCATCAATGACTCGCGATCTTCCGATTGCTTACCAAAACGCTTGAGAACGTTATCCCAGCCGGCTGGCGCGTAACCTATGGCGAAGTGATTGATGATTTCGGCGCTCAGACCACGACGATCAAGATAGTCGCGTGCTGGCTGCGCACTGGATTGCTGCAGACCCTGCTGATAAAAACCGTTCAGGTTCTCCATCAGCTGATACAGGCTCTGGCGTTGATGGCGTTCCATCTGGCTGGGCCCGCTGCCTGCTTCGTAAGGCACGTCTAAACCGTGGGAAGTGGCTAACTCTTCAATACTTTCCACAAACTCCAGACGATCAAAGTTCATTAAAAAGTCGATAGCGTTGCCGTGTGCACCACAGCCGAAACAGTGATAGAACTGCTTTTCGCCGTTTACGGTGAAAGAGGGCGTTTTTTCATTATGGAAAGGACAGCACGCATGGAAATTCTTACCCTGCTTTTTCAGCTTAACGCGGGCATCGATAAGATCCACGATATCCGTGCGGGCAAGTAAATCGTTGATAAATACGCGTGGAATTCGTCCAGCCATACGCCCCAGATTTTCAGCTCATAAACGGCAACAAGCCGCGCTTCCTTTCGGAAAGCACGGCCTTTTACTTGACTCTGTCTGCGTGAATCACGCGGTGGAGGCGGACCTCCGGAACGACTTAGTACAGACGAGTGCGGCGTGCGTTTTCGCGAGCCAGTTTCTTGGCGTGACGCTTAACTGCTGACGCTTTAGCGCGCTTACGTTCGGTAGTCGGTTTTTCATAGAACTCACGACGACGAACTTCAGCCAGAACGCCTGCTTTCTCGCATGAACGCTTGAAGCGACGCAGTGCTACGTCAAATGGCTCGTTTTCACGTACTTTAATTACCGGCATGTAACTCTCACCTCGATAAAATTCGGTTTTTGCTGCTGACTGCGGCGCCAGCACATTTCAAAATGGTGCAGCATTTTACTCCAACTCAAGTTGGTTTGTAAAGCACCATGGATAATTTGAAACCAACAGGAGCGTTTGCCTGTGCGGCTGCCGGTTTTTCCAGGGGCGGGAGTATAGCGCACTCTTTAGCCGACAGAAAATGACTTTTTACGGTGGATGCCCGCGCTGCACATCCAATTGCTGTGATAAACTGCGCGCCGCAAGAATGAGGTGATGCAATGCGAATTCTGGGTATTGAAACGTCGTGCGATGAAACCGGCATCGCAATCTATGATGACGAGGCCGGATTACTGGCTAACCAACTCTACAGCCAGGTAAAACTGCACGCCGATTATGGCGGTGTGGTGCCGGAACTGGCCTCACGTGATCACGTGCGTAAAACTGTGCCGTTGATTCAGGCTGCGCTGAAAGAGGCCGGTCTGGAGCCGCAGCAGATCGACGCGGTGGCTTACACAGCAGGCCCTGGACTGGTCGGTGCGCTGCTGGTTGGTGCCACCATTGGCCGCGCCCTGGCGTTTGCCTGGAAAGTCCCCGCCGTGCCGGTCCACCATATGGAAGGCCACCTGCTGGCGCCGATGCTGGAAGAGAATCCGCCGGAATTTCCGTTTGTCGCACTCCTGGTGTCGGGCGGACATACGCAGCTGATTAGCGTCACCGGCATTGGTGAATACGCGCTGCTGGGTGAATCGATCGATGATGCCGCGGGTGAAGCGTTCGACAAAACGGCCAAGCTGCTTGGGCTGGATTATCCGGGCGGACCAATGCTGTCGAAGATGGCGCAGCAGGGCACGGCGGGACGTTTTACCTTCCCGCGTCCGATGACCGATCGTCCGGGCCTGGATTTCAGCTTCTCCGGCCTGAAAACCTTTGCCGCCAATACTATCCGCGCCAATGATGATGATGCTCAGACCCGTGCTGACATCGCCCGCGCCTTTGAAGATGCGGTGGTGGATACGCTGTCGATCAAATGTAAGCGTGCGCTGGATCAGACCGGCTTTAAGCGTCTGGTGATTGCCGGTGGCGTCAGCGCTAACCGCACACTGCGCGAGCAGATGGCGATCATGATGCAAAAGCGCGGCGGTGAAGTGTTCTACGCCCGCCCGGAGTTCTGTACCGATAACGGTGCGATGATCGCGTATGCGGGCATGGTGCGGTTAAAAGGCGGAACGCGGGGAGAGTTAAGCGTCAGCGTGCGACCGCGCTGGCCGCTGGCGGAACTGCCCGCCATCTGATGTGAAAAAAGCCGGCTCACAAGCCTGCATCTGGGGGAATCTGGCCGTAACGGATAAGCTCAACGCGCAGGGAACAGGGTCAGAGGAGGAAAGCGTCACGCGCCATGGATGGCGCGGGCCGAGCGGTCAGGGATGACGGCTTTTGCGTCTTTCCGATCTGACCCTGTTTCCTGCGCAGTCGCGGACATAAAGCCAGACTTTGTCGACACCTTCAGGCCAGCTTTTTTTATGGCTGAGATTTCTTTTTGCGCTTCCAGATCTTGCCTTCCTGACCCCGCCACAGCCGCTGAATATTGTCGTGATGACGCAGCAGGATCAGACAGGAGAGCATAGAAACCGGGAAGGTGAACTGCGGTTTGAACCACCACACATAAAAAGGCGCGATCAGCGCGCTGACGATGGCACCCAGCGAGGAATAGCCGCTGAGTAAGACCGTTAACAGCCAGGTGCCGGTCACCAGCCCGGTTAAGTCCCAGCCAATCGGCGCAATCGCGCCAAATGCCGTCGCCACACCCTTGCCACCGCGAAAGTGAAAGAACACCGGATAAATATGACCCAGACAGGCGGCAATGGCGGTCAGGCCGAGATAGAGCGGAGTCACGTGCATCAGATAGGCCAGCCAGACCGGCACCATCCCTTTCAGCACATCAAACACTAATACGCTGGCTGCTGCGGTTTTACCGCCCAGACGCAGGACGTTGGTGGCACCCGGATTGCCGGAACCGTGTGTGCGCGGATCGGGCAGGCCAGCGAGTTTGCAAACCAGAATCGCACTGGAAATCGAACCGCAAAGATACGCGAAAATAATCATACCAAGCGCGAAAGCACTCATAACACCGTACCGTTCCCTTTAGGGTCGTTTTGATCTCTTTAACCGTGGATAATACGCATAATCAGCCGGAAGTGGTATCCGGCTTAGCCAAAAACAGAGACTCTCATCATGGATATCGTATTTATAGAACAACTCACGGTCTTCACCACTATTGGCGTTTACGACTGGGAACAGGGCATACAGCAGAAGCTGGTGCTCGATGTCGAAATGGCCTGGGATAACCGTCTGGCGGCCAGTAGCGACGATGTGAAAGATTGTCTCAGCTATGCGGATGTCTCCTCGGCGATTCTGACGCATCTTACCGGCAGTCGTTTTGCGCTGGTTGAACGGGTTGCTGAAGAAATCGCGGATCTGTTGATGAACCGTTTCAATTCGCCTGGCGTCCGCATAAAGGTAAGCAAACCGGGGGCTGTAGCCCAGGCAGCACAGGTTGGCGTGCGAATTGAGCGCGGGACTATTCCTAAATAAATACGATGTGATTGCCATCACAATGAAACCAAACCAAATTACTGTCTGTCATAGCGTGTACCGTTTCGTTACAGCAGGCGAAATGGTGTAGACCTTAAGGTTTAATTCAGGCTGATAGCGGCATGATTTCAGGCGATAGCCACGCGCTACCGCCTTTTTAATGGTTTTGAAACGGATAGAGGAAACATTTGATGGCAGATATTCATCAGCTTTGGGTAGCTGCAATCCTGGGCGTTGTGGAAGGGCTGACCGAATTTTTACCGGTCTCTTCCACCGGGCACATGATTATAGTGGGTCACCTGCTGGGCTTTGAGGGTGAAAAAGCCGAGACCTTTGAAGTTGTGATCCAGTTAGGATCGATTCTGGCTGTAGTAGTGATGTTCTGGCGCCGTCTGTTTGGCCTGATCGGCATCCACTTTGGCGAAGTCAAACATGAAGGCGTCGGCACTGGCCGTCTGTCGCTGATCCATATCCTGCTGGGTATGGTACCGGCGGTAGTCGTGGGTCTGGTGCTGCACGATCAGATCAAAACGCTGTTTAATCCCATCAACGTGATGTACGCCCTGGTGGTAGGTGGTGTGCTGCTGCTGGCAGCTGAGTACCTTAAGCCAAAACAGCCGAAAGCGGTGGGCGTCGATGATATTACCTATCGTCAGGCGTTGATGATTGGCTGTTTCCAGTGCTTAGCGCTGTGGCCGGGCTTCTCACGTTCCGGGGCAACCATCTCCGGTGGCATGCTGATGGGCGTGAGCCGCTATGCCGCGTCGGAGTTCTCCTTCATCCTGGCAGTGCCAATGATGATGGGTGCAACCGTACTGGATTTGTACAAGAGCATCGGCTTCCTGACGATGGCGGATTTCCCGATGTTCGCGGTAGGCTTTGTCACGGCGTTTATCGTGGCGCTGATTGCGATTAAAGCCTTCCTTCAGCTGATCAAACGCATCTCATTTGTCTCGTTCGCGATCTACCGCTTTATTGTGGCAGCCGCGGTTTACATGGTCTTCATGTAAAGCCAGCGCAGCCTGCTAGTCAGGCTGCGTAATCGCCAGACCCTGCGCGACGGCGTCAATCCGTCGTCGCGTCAACTCTTCCCGCACTTCTGCACCTTTAAATCCCGCTTCGACCACCGCTTTGGTCGGCACCGCCTGCGCCAGCGCAAAAGCACGACGCAGATAGTCGCCCTGCGGATAAGGCATGCTCTCCAGTCCGGCTCGCCCGCGCGCATCCGCTTCACTGGTCAGCGCCATCTGCTCAACGCGCTGTGGCTTACGCCAGGCATCGATCCGGTCAAACAGTGCTACCAGCGACGCGGCGGATTGCCGTTCAATGGTGTGCACCACGTCGTGAAATTCGGTCACAATCAGCGCCAGATCGCGAATCGCGTTTGGCACCCGCAGTCGCTGGCACAGCGCCTCGACCAGCGGAACGCCCGCCAGACCATGACCGTGGTGGCTGGGCCACAACTCAGGCGGCGTCAGCGCCTTGCCGACGTCATGGAACAGCGTGGCGAAGCGCACCTCGATCTCACTGGAGAGGGCGGCGGCCATCGCCAGTGTCATCAGCGTATGAACACCGGTATCGATTTCCGGGTGCCACTTAATCGGCGCAGGAATACCAAACAGATTATCCAGCTCAGGAAACAGCACCTGCAATGCACCGCAGTCGCGCAGGACCTGAAAATAGACCTGCGGATTACGGGAACTCAGCGCCTTTTCCGTCTCTTTCCACACCCGCTCAGCAGTGAGATTCGACAGCTCGCCGCTTTCGGCCATCTGCTGCATCAGCAACTGGGTTTCGGGGGCAATACGGAAGTTGAGATGGGCAAAACGCGCCGCAAAGCGCGCAACGCGCAGTACCCGCAGCGGATCTTCACTGAAGGCGTCAGAGACGTGACGCAGCAGGCGCAGGGCAATATCACGCTGGCCATTATAAGGATCGACCAGCTCGCCGTTTTCATCCTGCGCAATCGCATTGATGGTCAGATCGCGGCGCTGTAAGTCCTGCTCCAGCGTCACGTCGGGCGCGGACCAGGTGACAAAACCGGTGTAGCCTTTCCCGTTTTTCCGCTCGGTACGTGCCAGCGCATACTCTTCGCGACTGACGGGATGCAGGAAAACGGGAAAATCGCGACCGACCTGGTGATAGCCCTGCTCAAGCATGGCTTCAGGCGTGGAACCTGTCACCACCCAATCTTTGTCTGTAACCGGCAGATTCAGCAGCGCATCACGCACCGCACCGCCAACAAGAAACGTCTTCACGCAAAACTCCAGAGAAAAAGAAATGACCTGCACGCCGGGCGCATCCCGCGCCTGAAATCAGCGGTGCATCTCATTTTATTGTTGCACAGATTCCCCGGATTGCAGACATGCCAAAAGGGGGATCCTGCGATCCCCTGCTCAAATCCGGCTAAATGGTGTCAGTTCATCCAGCGATCGCTTTTCTTACGGCGCGGCAGCATGTGCGGCAGTAACAGGCCCAGCAGCAGGCCGACGCCCAGCACGCCGCCGCCATACATAAACCACTGCATG
The DNA here is from genome assembly GCF_024520875.1 of Pantoea sp. Ft-CA_14. Taxonomy (NCBI): domain Bacteria; kingdom Pseudomonadati; phylum Pseudomonadota; class Gammaproteobacteria; order Enterobacterales; family Erwiniaceae; genus Pantoea; species Pantoea sp. Ft-CA_14. Next base: position 123,368 of record NZ_JALNPM010000005.1, read on the forward strand.
ATGATGGTGCGCTGCTTATCATCCAACTGAACGTTAGCGGCGCTGACTTTCTTCTGCGCGACGATCAGCTCATTTTTCAGCTTCTGATTCTCGCCTTTCAGCCCGTTGATAACGCCGTCGCTGCTGGCGACTTTGTTCTGCATCTCAGCCGTGCGCTGGTTCCAGCTGTTGTCGATGTTATCCAGTTTGGCAGTCAGATCTTTCACCTGCTGCTCAAGCTGAGGCACCCGGGTGCGCAGGCTCGGATTAGCACTGAGCTGCGACAGGGGGATCCAGGTGGTGCGGCCTTCCGAATCACGGATCTGGCCATAATGCGTGTCATTGTTGGTCTGTAACAGCTGCACCTCTTCCCCGGCGTTCAGCTTACCGAGCAGGCGAAACTGATCGCCCGGTCCGCTGCGAACCCAGGTAGAAAGTTCATCAGAAACATAGCGTTTTTCTTCGGCATGGGCAGGTGCAAGGGTGCTAAGGGCCAGCAAAGTGAGTCCAGCGAGAGTAATTTTTTTCATTCGATTTCGTTTGGCTTAGTCTGACTAAAAATTTACCGGCACAGTCTGGAGAGGCCTCGCATAAATCTGAATGAGAACTATCCTGGTCTCATGAGAGTGCGAAAAGGTCTGCGAAAGAGCAAAGAAAGCAGAGACAGCGCGGCTTCTGTGCATTAATCTTCGCCTGATAACCCCTTGCCCTCCAGGCGACAGCTTGAGTAACCTGCTGATAATCGCCTGAAATATGCAGGAAACACCCTCTTAAGTGCCAGCGGCGTAGTGAATAAAAAATTATGACCATCGAAATCGAACTAAAGTTCATTGCAACTCCACAGGCGGCCGGGAAACTGGCTGAACTGCTCTCCACTCTGCCGCATCAGCATCAGGCTGCTCGCGAGCTGACCAACATCTACTTTGAAACCGACGACAACCAGCTACGACGCTGGGATATGGGATTGCGTATCCGCGGCGTAGACCAGCGTTATGAAATGACGCTGAAAGCGGCGGGGCAGACGCTCGGCGGACTGCATCAGCGTCCGGAATACAACGTTGAGCTCAGCGAACCGGTTCTGGACATTGCACGCCTGCCGGCAGAGATCTGGCCGCAGGGCACCGATGTCGCGGCGCTGCAGCCGCGCTTGCAGCCCCTGTTCACCACCCATTTCCAGCGCGAGATCTGGCTGATCACCACAGGCAACAGTGAAATTGAAGTGGCGTTTGATCAGGGCGAGGTCACGTCAGGTGATCTCAGCGAACCGCTGTGCGAGATCGAGCTGGAGCTGAAACGTGGCGAACGCCAGGATCTGCTGGCCTTCGCACAGCAGCTGGTGGCGCTGGGCGGTCTGCGTATGGGCAGCCTGAGCAAAGCTGCCCGCGGCTATCAGCTGGCGCAGGGTAATCCGCCGCGCCAGATACAGCCTTTCCCGCTGCTGAAAGCGGGCGCCAAAGCCACCGTAGAGCAGGGCATGGTGGCCGCGATGTCGGCAGGACTTCATCACTGGCAATATCATGAAGAAGTCTGGCTGCGCGGCAATGCGGCGGCCCAGGATGCGGTGCGCGAAGCGCTGGATCTGCTGCGTCAGGCGTTCAGCCTGTTTGGTGCGCTGGTGCCGCGTAAAGCCAGCAGTGCGCTGCGTCAGCAGCTGACCACGCTGGAAGAGACGCTGGTGAATGAAGAGCAGGATGCTGCCACTTTCTGCTTATCTTCCCTCTCGGTTGAGACGCAGCTGGCGCTGACACACTGGCTGGCTGAATCTCAGTGGCGTCAGTGGATCGATGCCAAAGGGGAAGCCAAGCTGCAGGGGTCCTATAAACGCTTCAGCGACATTATGCTGAGCCGCGTCAATGCCGATCTGAGAGAAACGTTCATCACGGTAAAACAACCCAACGAGTATCAGGACAAAGCTACCCGTCTGGCGCGTCAATTGCTTACTGTCCACCTGCTGGCGGGATTCTATCCGTCTGAGGCGGTCGTGAGCTGGCTCGACCCGTGGCAACAGCTGCTGTCGGCAATTCATGAAAAACAGACGTCCGGGTTAGCCTGGCTGGCGATGCAGGCGCTGAAACAGCCTCCGTTCTGGCTCACCAGCGGCGCTGGCCGCTAACGGGCATTCCGTCACGCCATCAAGGAGGGAGTTATGTTGTCAGCACTTCCCGCGTTGCTACGCGACCAGGCCGAAGAGGCCACCCGACAGATTGGGGTTCCGCTGGCTTCGTTAAGCCCGGAGCAGGCTGCCGGACTGGCTTTCAGCGATTTTGTGCTGGAAAACCTGCAACAACATCCCGACTGGTGGCAGGCGATGCTCGACCAGCCGCCGCAGCCTGATGAGTGGCAACACTACTCTGCGTGGCTCAATCAGGCGCTTAGCGGCATCGACAGTGAAGCGAGCCTGATGCGTGAACTGCGGCTGTTTCGTCGCCGTATGCTGGTACGCATCGCCTGGATGCAGTCTCTGCAGCACGCTACAACCGAACAGAGCCTGCAACAGCTCAGCGCATTAGCCGAAGTGCTGATCAGCCGGGCGCGTGACTGGGTTTATCAGGATTGCTGTCGTGATTTTGGTACGCCCTGTAATGCGGACGGCGACGCGCAGCCGATGCTGATTCTGGGCATGGGCAAGCTGGGCGGCGGCGAACTCAATTTTTCTTCTGATATTGACCTGATTTTTGCCTGGCCGGAAAACGGCACAACGCGTGGCGGACGGCGTGAACTCGACAACGCTCAGTTCTTTACTCGCATGGGACAGCGGCTGATCAAAGTGCTGGACCAACCCACCATGGATGGCTTTGTCTATCGGGTGGATATGCGGTTGCGCCCGTTTGGCGACAGCGGCCCTCTGGTGATGAGCTTTGCCGCGCTGGAAGATTATTACCAGGAGCAGGGACGCGACTGGGAGCGTTACGCCATGGTCAAGGCGCGGCTGATGGGTGATGACCACGATCGCTGGAGCCTGGAGCTGCAGCAGATGCTGCGGCCATTCGTTTACCGCCGCTACATCGACTTCAGCGTGATCCAGTCACTGCGTAACATGAAAGGGATGATTAGCCGCGAAGTGCGGCGACGCGGGCTGAAAAACAATATCAAACTGGGCGCGGGCGGCATCCGTGAAACCGAATTTATCGTGCAGGTATTCCAGCTGATTCGCGGCGGGCGTGAGCGCTCGTTACAGCTGCGTTCACTGCTGCCGACGCTGGAGGCGATCAAAACCCTGGCCCTGCTGCCCGCGGAACAGGTCGATGCGTTGCGTGTTGCCTATCTGTTCCTGCGGCGGCTGGAGAATCTGCTGCAAAGCCTGGGCGACGAGCAGACCCAGACCCTGCCAGAGGATGAACTGCATCGCGCCCGGCTGGCGTGGGCGATGGATTGTGCCGACTGGCCTGCTCTGATGACCCGGCTCGACGGCCAGATGGCGGCGGTGCGCGCCATCTTCGACGAGCTGATTGGCGAAGATACCCCTGAGATTGGCGATCAGCGTGAGCTGGCAGAGTTTCAGGTGCTGTGGCAGGACCAGCTGGAGGATAGCGAACTGGCGCCGCTGGTGCCGCAGCTCAGTGACGAGCAGCGGCTTACGCTGCACCAGACGCTGGAGGCGTTTCGTCAGGATATCAACCGTCGCACCATCGGCCCGCGTGGCCGTCAGGCGCTGGACCAGCTGATGCCGCGACTGCTGAGCGAAGTCTGCCCGCGTGAAGATGCGGCGGTGACGCTCGGCCGCCTGACGCCGCTGCTGATCGGCGTGCTGACCCGCAGCACCTATCTGGAGCTGCTGACCGAATATCATGGTGCGCTGCGCCACTTAATTCGCCTGTGCGCCGCCTCACCGATGGTAGCCAGCCAGCTGGCGCGTCATCCCTTATTGCTGGATGAACTGCTCGATCCCGCCACGCTCTATCAGCCAACCGCCACCGATGCCTATCGCGATGAGCTGCGACAATATCTGCTGCGCATCCCTACCGAGGACGAAGAGCAGCAGCTGGAAGCGGTGCGGCAGTTTAAGCAGGCACAGCATCTGCGTATTGCTGCCGCCGACATCGCCGGAACGCTGCCGGTGATGAAAGTCAGCGATCATCTCACCTGGCTGGCAGAAGCGATTATCGAATCTGTGGTGCGCCAGGCGTGGAATATGATGGTGCAGCGTTACGGCCGTCCTTCGCATCTGAGTAATGAACATGAACGCGGTTTTGCCGTACTGGGCTACGGCAAACTGGGGGGCTGGGAGCTGGGTTACAGTTCTGACCTCGATTTGGTGTTCCTGCATGACTGCCCGGCAGACGCGGTGACAGAAGGGGAGCGCAGCATCGATGGCCGTCAGTTCTATCTGCGCCTCGCCCAGCGCATCATGCATCTTTTCAGTACCCGCACCTCCTCCGGCATTCTCTACGAAGTGGATGCGCGCCTGCGCCCTTCGGGCGCGGCGGGTATGCTGGTCAGTACCTTTGAGGCCTTTGAAGAGTATCAGCGCAGTGAAGCCTGGACCTGGGAGCATCAGGCGCTGGTCCGGGCACGCGTCGTCTTTGGCGAGGCGGCACTGGGTGAACGTTTCAGCGTGATTCGTCAGGCGATTCTGTCGCTGCCACGTGCCGCCGAAGCGCTGCAAACTGAAGTACGTGAGATGCGTGAAAAAATGCGCGCTCACCTCAGCAACAAACATAAAGGTCGCTGGGATATTAAAGCCGACGCGGGCGGCATCACCGATATTGAATTCATCGCCCAATATCTTGTCTTACGCTACGCCGCTGAGCAGCCTGAACTGACGCGCTGGTCTGACAATGTGCGCATTTTCGAGCTGATGGCGAAGTACCATAAAATGCCCGCCGATGAAGCACAGGCGCTGACGCAGGCTTATGTGACGCTGCGCGACGCATTGCACCATCGCGCCCTGCAGGAACAGCCCGGCCACGTTGAGCCAGAGGCCTATGCAGCGGAGCGGCAGACGGTTCTGAGCAGCTGGCAGCGCTGGCTGATAACGCCTGCGTCTATCCTGGCGTGATGCTGATAGCACAAATCGCAACTGTGCTATCATCCGCGCACTATTTTTAATGCAGTCTGGAGTGTCTGGAATGAAAGTGACTCTGCCCGCGTTCGGCCAAGCCTCAGTGCTGGTTGTTGGCGATGTAATGTTGGATCGTTACTGGTATGGCCCAACCAGCCGTATCTCCCCTGAAGCGCCGGTTCCGGTGGTGAAAGTGGACACGGTTGAAGAGCGCCCTGGCGGCGCGGCAAACGTGGCGATGAACATTGCAGCACTCGGTGCCGCGTCGCGCCTGATTGGCCTGACTGGCGAAGATGATGCGGCGCGTGTGTTGAGTAACACGCTGAAAGACGTCAACGTGCATTGTGACTTCGTGGCGGTCAAAAGCCATCCGACCATTACCAAACTGCGCGTGCTTTCCCGCAATCAGCAGCTGATCCGTCTCGATTTTGAAGAGGGCTTTGATCAGGTCGATCCGGAGCCGATTCACCAGAAAATGCGTGAGTCACTGGCCGCCGCGGGTGCGCTGGTGCTGTCCGATTACGCCAAAGGCGCGCTCTCCAGCGTGCAGACCATGATTACTCTGGCGCGCGAAGCGGGCGTACCGGTATTAATTGATCCGAAAGGCACCGATTTTGCGCGCTACCGTGGCGCGACGCTGCTGACGCCGAACCTCTCTGAGTTTGAAGCCGTGGTCGGAAAATGTAAAAACGAAGAGGAGATCGTGGCGCGCGGCACCCAGCTGATCGCCGATTTTGACCTCTCCGCGCTGCTGGTGACCCGTTCAGAAAATGGCATGACGCTGCTGCAGCCAGGCAAAGCGCCTCTGCATCTGCCCACCCAGGCACAGGAAGTCTATGACGTGACCGGTGCCGGCGATACGGTGATTGGCGTGCTGGCGGCGGCATTAGCGGCCGGTGATTCGCTGGAAGAAGCCTGTTTCCTGGCCAACGCGGCTGCGGGTGTGGTGGTGGGGAAACTGGGTACGTCTACCGTCAGCACCGTTGAGCTGGAAAATGCGATTCATGCCCGCCCGGAACAGGGTTTCGGCATCATGACCGAAGCGCAGTTAAAAGCCGCCGTTGAGATGGCCCGCCGCCGTGGCGAAAAAGTGGTGATGACCAACGGCGTGTTCGACATTCTGCATGCCGGTCATGTCTCCTACCTGGCAAATGCGCGCAAGCTCGGCGATCGACTGATTGTCGCGGTGAACAGCGATGCGTCGACTAAACGTCTGAAAGGCGAAAGCCGTCCGGTGAATCCGCAGGAAAACCGGATGATCGTGCTGGGCGCGCTGGAAGCGGTCGACTGGGTGGTGGTATTTGAAGAGGATACGCCGCAGCGGCTGATTGCGGGCATTCTCCCTGACCTGCTGGTCAAAGGGGGAGATTACAAGCCGGAAGATATCGCGGGCAGCAAAGAAGTGTGGGCAAATGGCGGCGACGTTCAGGTGCTGAACTTCGAAGATGGTATCTCCACTACCAACATTATCAAAACCATCCGCGGCAGCTAAAGCGCGGCGTAAGCGGGAGCCGCGCTCCCGCTTAAGGGCTTATTCTGGCTTGTTGTCCACAACAGGTTTCACCACGTCCGCAACCGGTGACGGCGAGGCTGCAGGTGAGGTCGCTACGGCGGCTGATGGTGTGGTCGCGGCAGCAGGTGTTACTGGTGCGGTTGCCGTCGGCGGCGTACCGGCTGATGACCCCTGACTTTCCAGCTGCGCCAGACGCTGCTCCAGCGCCGCCAGCTTCTCACGTGTACGCAGTAATACCTGCGTCTGCACATCAAACTCCTCACGGTTGACCAGATCCATCCGGGTCAGCTGCGCCTGAAGAACCTGACGAATTTTCTTTTCGACATCATCACCAAACTCACGAACACCTTTAGGCATCGCTTCGTGAACCTGACGGGCAAGTTGTTCAATTTTTTTCGTGTCGATCATGATGATTTCCTGGTTACGGGGAGCTGTGTCAGCGTGTTTACCAACGTAATAAGTGTTAAGTGTAATGCCAGAAATGAAAAGGATAAACCTCAAATCGGTAACGCAGGAAATGCAAAAGCAATTGCGCTATTGATGATTGCCGCCTCAAACGATCGGCGTTATAGTTAAAGTGCTTATTCTCAGGGCGGGGCGCAATTCCCCACCGGCGGTAAATCAGCTTCGGCTGAAAGCCCGCGAGCGCTTTATCTTAATGAAAAGAGAGGTAAAGGTCAGCAGATCCGGTGTAATTCCGGGGCCGACGGTTACAGTCCGGATGGGAGAGGGTAACGACATCTGTCGGACAATTGTGTCTGCTTCACGTTATTGCCACGTCTTTTTGACGTCACTCCTAAGCACGCCCTGATTCTGGTAACCCATACATTTTAAGGTTTTTATTACCATGAATCAGACGCTACTTTCTGAATTTGGCACGCCTGAACAGCGTGTAGAACGTGCTATCGCCGCCCTGCGTGAGGGACGCGGTGTGATGGTACTCGACGATGAAAATCGCGAAAACGAAGGCGACATGATCTTCGCCGCAGAAACCATGACCGTTGAACAGATGGCACTGACTATCCGTCACGGCAGCGGCATCGTCTGCCTTTGCCTGACCGAAGCGCGTCGCCAGCAGCTCGATCTGCCAATGATGGTGGAAAACAACACCAGCTCTTTCGGCACTGGCTTCACCGTGACCATTGAGGCCGCAGAAGGCGTCACCACGGGCGTCTCCGCGCAGGATCGTATCACCACCATCCGCGCCGCCATTGCCGACAATGCCAAACCCACCGATCTGCATCGCCCTGGTCATGTCTTCCCGCTGCGTGCCAGCGAAGGCGGCGTATTAACCCGTGGCGGGCATACCGAAGCGACTATTGATTTAGTCACCCTGGCCGGCTTTAAGCCCGCAGGTGTGCTGTGCGAACTGACCAACGACGATGGCACCATGGCTCATGCGCCAGAAGCGATTGCGTTCGCCGGTCAGCACAACATGCCGGTGGTGACCATTGAAGATCTGATCGCCTGGCGTCGCGCGCACGAAACACGCCACGCCAGCTAATCTGGCTGCTGCGATAAACAGGCCCCTCCCGGGCCTGTTTATCGTCCTGACACCCGGAATGGCGCGGCCTGACCGCTGACTTCTCCTCTCTCCTTCATGCCGAAAACCCTGTTAAACCTGCCACGTTAAATTTCATTCAAATTTCCTGATGATCACCATCATGGTTATCCGCGTGATAAAGCAGCGGATGCGCGTATCGTAATGGCTATCAAATACTCGATCCCGGGGATCACGAATGAGCCAGTTACGAATGCCAGCGCTGTTTTTGGGTCACGGCAGCCCGATGAATGCCCTTGAAGAGAATCGCTATACCGCCGCGTGGCGTCACCTGGGCGATACTCTGCCACGTCCACGCGCGATTATTGCGGTTTCGGCGCACTGGTATACGCGCGGCACCGCCGTGACGGCAATGGCACAGCCTGAGACCATTCATGATTTTGGGGGCTTTCCGCAGGCGCTGTTTGATACGCGCTATCCGGCACCGGGATCGCCTGAACTGGCGCAGCAGCTGGTGGAGCAGTTAGCGCCCGTTGCGGTGACGCTGGATCACGAGTGGGGACTGGATCATGGTTCCTGGGGTGTGCTGATCAAGATGTATCCGGAGGCCGATATTTCGGTGGTCCAGCTAAGCATTGATGGCACCAAACCTGCGGCATGGCACTTTGAGATGGGCCAGAAACTGGCTGCACTGCGCGATCAGGGCGTGATGATTGTCGCCAGCGGCAACGTGGTACATAACCTGCGTAAAGTGCGCTGGGATGGCAACAGCGAAGTTTATCCATGGGCCAGCAGTTTTGAACAGTTCGTGCGCGATAACCTGGCGGTGCAGAGCGATGCTGCTTCTCATCCGCTGGTTAACTTTATGGATCATCCTGGTGCGGCGCTTTCTAATCCAACACCTGAGCACTATCTGCCGCTGCTCTATGTACTTGGCGCACGTCAGCCGGATGACGCCATCAGCATTCCGGTTGATGGCATGGAGATGGGTGCGATCAGCATGTTGTCGGTTCAGGTAGGTTAGGGCGAAGCTGACAGCCATAGAAGAGCTTATTGTGCAGGGAACACGGTCAGAAGAGGAAAGCGTCCCGCGCCAGGGACGGCGCGGGCCGAGCGTGTCATGGATGACGGCTTTTGCGTCTTTCCGATCTGACCGTGTTCTTTGCGCAGGCTCGGTCTAACCGCTAAACCAAACGGAGATTATCGCGGTGCATTAACCGATAAAAGCGTGCGGATAGAAACGGGAAAGATCCTGCGTGATCAGGTCGCGATCTTCCCGCAGGCCGATACCGGCCGGTTGATCGTCAATCAGCCAGCTGCCGATCAGCGTATAGCTGTCGCCAAACTTAGGCAGCGGATGGAACTGCTGGACGATCATTCCTTCTTCGCCATAGGGTCCATCGACGCGGGCGATCTCCTGACCATTTTCCACGATGCGAATGTTGGCACCTTCACGTGAAAATAGCGGCTTCACCACATATTTGTCCATGTGCGGCACGTCATCTTCCGCGAACCAGGCGGGCAGCAGGTTAGGGTGATTCGGAAACATCCCCCACAGCAGCGGCAGCAAGGCTTTATTCGAGATAATGCTTTTCCAGGCCGGTTCCAGCCAGCGCACGCCAGCATCGCCCAGCTTGGTGGAGAACATCTCACGCAGCATGAATTCCCACGGATAGAGCTTGAACAGGTTGCTAATCACCTGATCCTGGGCGTCGGTAAATTCCCCTTTCTCGCCCAGTCCAATTTCATCCATGTAGAGAAACTCACTCGGCAGTCCCGCTTCGGTGGCGCAATCCTGAAGATATTGCACGGTGCCGCGATCTTCGTCGGTGTCACGGCAGCAGGCGAAGTGCAGCCAGTTGAAGCCGTGCTGCTGATGTAACGCGGCGAAGCGTTCAATCAGCTTTTCCTGCAGGCTATTAAACTGATCGCTGCCTGCGGGGAGCTGACCGGCGTTAAGCTGGTCCTCCAGCCACAGCCACTGGAAAAATGCCGCTTCATACAGCGAGGTCGGCGTATCGGCATTGTTCTCCAGCAGCTTTACATCGCCTTTGCCATCCCAGGCGAGATCCAGACGAGAGTAAAGCGAAGGCTGACGCTGATGCCATGAATCGCGCACAAAGTCCCAGGTGTGTTTAGGAATGCGGAATTTAGCCAGCAGCGCTTCGCTGTTAACCACTTTTTCCACCACCTGCAGGCACATTTGATGTAATTCAGCGGTCACCTCTTCCAGATGCTCGATTTGCGCCAGCGTGAACTGATAATAAGCATCTTCACACCAGTAGGGTTCACCATGCATGGTGTGAAAACGAAAACCGAACTCGGTGGCTTTTTCGCGCCAGCCTGGGCGCTCTGAAATGGCAATGCGTTCCATCGGGGCGCTAGCCTCCCATTGAGCGGCTGGAAGTGCCGCTGGCGCTGCTACGCTGCATGCTGTTCTGCTTCGCGACGGTTTCACCAAAGCCACCACGGGTAATGGTGGAGGTGGTAGCCGGTTTTGGTGCCAGCGCCGTTTTCGGCACGGTCATGCTTTTGCCGGATGTTGCTGCACCATAATTACGGCCTGATGCATCAACAAACTGACCATTGGCCGGGCTGCGGGCATTTTTCGGTGAGAAGAGCGGTTGCTGTGCAAAGCCCGAACCACCGCCCATCATGCGACCCATCATGTAACCTGCCATCAGTGGCATCCAGAAGCTGCCGCCACTCTGCTGCGATTCGGCATTAGTGGTGCCCACGCCCGCCTGAGCCGGTGTCTGCTGACACTGGTTTTCACCAAATTCAGCGACACAATCTTCACGCGTGGCATATTTTGGCGCGGTGCGTTCCGCCTCTTTTTTGGCTTCATTGAATGCGGTAGTACATTGCGCACTCTGGCCCGGATTGGCTTTTGAACAGTCATCGGCATTCTGGTACATCGAAACCGTTTCGTCGTTCTGTTCACAACCAGCCAGCATAAATACCGCCGAAACGGCGATAGCAACGGGCGTTAAATGGCGTGCCTGCCAACTCTTGCGAAAAGCGGCATAGCGAATAGATTTTGTGCGTTTCATTATGATTATCCTGTGCCCAAAGGTAGCGCATAGAATAGGGGATGGGGGGGTAAAATTGAAGCTGGAGGCCTGATACAACAGGGATCTTTACTTAGTTATACGTTCAACAGAGAGACGGGCCGCAAAGCAGCCCGTCCGCTCATTAATTACCGAAAGGATTACCGCTGCTGTGGCGAGCCGCAGGACGCGCTGCCTCAGAAGAGCCGGTTGCCGCCGGACCGCTATCCACGCGCGCGGTCTGCTGTGCATTTTCCGGTGCTACCGTTTCCGGTGACGTCGGGATCTCTTTACCCAGCTGGCTGTTCAGTTTCTGCAGGCTCTGCTCATTGAGCGTACCCAGCGCATAGCTGATATTCAGCTGGTTAATCAGATAGCTATAGCGCGCATCAGAGAGCTGCTGCTTAGCGTTGTAGAGCACGGTGGTTGCATCCAGCACATCAACGATAGTACGCGTACCAACCTGATAGCCCGCTTCTGACGCATCCAGAGAGCTTTGCGCAGAGACCACGGCCTGTTTATAAGCGTTGATGCTGCTGATAGAAGCATTCACGTTGTTAAACGATGAGCGGACTGTCTGAACCGCAGAGCGGTGCGCGCTTTCCAGTGATTCACTGGCGCTGACGAAGCTGTACTGTGCCTGTTTCACCTGAGAGGTGACGCTGCCGCCGCTATAGAGTGGCAGTGAGAAGCTCAGACCCACCTGGTTAGAACCGGTAATGGAGTCAGTAGACCCCTGGCTCTGGTTCGCACGGCTGCCGCCATATTTGCTGTTCGACATGCCGGTAGAGGCCGTCAGACCCAGCGTCGGCATGTGACCAGCTTCAGCTGAGCGGATCTGCTCACGGGCTAAATCCTGGTTCAGACGCGCAGAGAGCAGCGACAGGTTACGGCTTTCCGCCTGCTTAAGCAGCGCGCTGACCGGTTCGGGCTTATCGGTTCTGAAGCGATCAATGCTCAGCGACGCCAGCGACATGTAGTCCATGCCGGTGATCTGACGCAGCGTTTCCACGTTGTTATCGAGGTTATTACGCGCGGTCACTTCGTTAGCCAGCACGCTGTCATATTGCGCACGGGCGTTCTGTACGTCAGTAATGGCAACCAGACCAACGTTAAAGCGCTGGGTAGTTTGATCCAGTTCGCGATAGATCGACTGTTTCTGCGCTTCGGTGTAAGAAAGGGTATCAATCGCTTTCAGCACGTTGAAGTAGGCGGTCGCGGTGTTCAGAATCAGATCCTGCTGCGCCACCTGATAGGTCACATCCTGGATACCGGCAGCTTTTTCCTGCAGGGTCAGTGCGCGCCATTTCGACATGTCGAAAATAGTCTGGGTTAATTGCAGCGAGCCGCTGGTCGTGTTGGAATGGAGACCGCTACTGTCGCGATAGCCGTTGTTATAGGTGTAGTCTGCACCCAGGCCGAGCTGGGGTAATAATGGGCTACGCGCTTCGTTGATTTTCTCAAAGGCAGAATCGCGATCGGCAGCGGCGCTGCGCAGATCCGGGTTGCTCAGACGTGCTTGTTGATAAACCTGAAGCAGGTCTTCGGCCTGGCTGGCGAAGCTGAAACCGCCCAGGCTCAGCCCAATAAAAAATGGGAGCAGTTTTTTCATTTGCATTCCTTTTGTTGCAGCAAATTGCAGTGGGTGCGCTGCCGGGTAAGCCAAAAAATTATCGCCGATTCTAGCAGAGGGCAACTGTGAGATAAGTTGGCTGAACGTGCCTTCTCCCCCTAATTTACGTAAATAATTCAGAAAGAACCACTTACATGGAGCACGGTTACAGGCTTTTTTCGCTCCACCTCAATCTGCATAAGGAACCCGATGATGCCGGAAGAAAAAAAATCCCCTGTGACTTTCACAAAAAACGATGTAGAAATTATTGCACGCGAAACCGTCTATGATGGTTTTTTTTCCGTCGTACGTTATCGCTTCCGCCACCGCCAGTTTAACGGCGAAATGAGTGGGGAAGTACAGCGCGAAGTTTTTGAGCGCGGACATGCCGCCGTGCTGCTACCTTATGATCCCTTACGCGATGAAGTGGTGCTGATTGAACAGATCCGCATCCCGGCTTATGACAGCAGTGTTTCGCCCTGGCTGCTGGAGATGGTCGCCGGCATTATTGAGCCCGGTGAATCTGTTGAGCAGGTCGTGCGCCGTGAAGCCGTTGAAGAAGCAGGATTAGAGGTCGGCCGGATTAAGCCCATGCTTAACTATCTGGCCAGCCCTGGCGGCACCAGCGAACGTTTGTCGGTGCTGATTGGGGAAGTGGATGCCAGCCAGGCAGAGGGATGCCATGGTCTGGAGGAAGAGAATGAGGATATTCTTGTCCATGTGGTAAGCCGCGAACAGGCTTACCGCTGGGTGGAAGAGGGGATAATTGACAATGCGGCGTCTGTCATCGCCCTGCAATGGCTGGCGTTGCACCATGAGAAACTACGCGAAGAGTGGATACAAAAATGAAACAGCGCTATACCCCTGACTTTCCCGAAATGATGCGGCTCTGCGAAACCAATTTCGCCCAGTTACGCCGCCTGCTGCCGCGTAACGATGAGGCGGGAGAATCGGTGATCTATCAGGTGAGTGGCGCCCGTTATCAGCTGACGATCCAGGAGTCCACACGCTACACCACGCTGGTGGAGATCCGCCAGGTCGCGCCTGCCGTGAGTTACTGGAGCCTGCCCTCGATGTCGGTAAGGCTCTATCACGATGCGATGGTCGCCGAAGTGTGTTCAACTCAACAGATCTATCGTTTCAAAGCGCGCTATGATTATCCTAATAAAAAATTGCATCAGCGCGATGAAAAACATCAGATAAACCAGTTTCTCGCAGACTGGCTGCGCTACTGCCTGGCACATGGTGCGATGGCAGTTCCGGTCTGCTGATGCGTATAATGCAGTAAATGGCGTGGAGACGAAGGAAACGCTTTGGATAGCCTGCTAACTCTTCCTGCAGCGAACGGTTCCGAAATCAGGATTTTGCAAATCACGGATACCCACCTGTTCGCGGGAAAACATGAATCGCTGCTTGGGGTGAACACCTGGTCGAGCTATAAAGCGGTGCTGGATGCGATTATTGCGCAACATCGCGACTACGACCTGATTATCGCCACCGGCGATCTCGCCCAGGATCACTCTATCGAAGCCTATCAGCATTTTGCTGAGGGCATCTCACGTTTGCCGCGGCCCTGCGTCTGGCTGCCCGGTAATCATGATTTTCAGCCCGCGATGTTCGACACGCTGGCAGCAGCTCATATCAATGCCCACAAGCAGGTGCTGGTGGGGGAGCAGTGGCAGATTGTGTTGCTGGACAGCCAGGTCTCGGGTGTGCCGCACGGGATGCTGAGTGATTATCAGCTGGAGTGGCTCGATAACGCGCTGGCCCGCTATCCGCAACGTCACACGCTGGTGCTGCTGCACCACCATCCGCTGGCCTCTGGCTGTACCTGGCTCGATCAGCACAGCCTGCGCAACTCACATCAGCTTGATGCGGTGTTACAGCATTACCCGTTAGCCCGGACGCTGGTCTGTGGTCATATTCACCAGGAGCTGGATCTTGAGTGGCACGGTCGTCGTGTGCTGGCCACCCCTTCAACCTGCGTTCAGTTCAAACCGCACTGCACCAGCTTTACGATCGACACCGTGGCACCAGGCTGGCGCTGGTTCACGCTGTATCCGGATGGCGGCCTTGAGACCGAGGTTAACCGGCTCGACACCGACGCTTTTCGTCCCGATTTAGACTCAGAAGGATACTGACGCGTGGCGGTATTACTCTATCTGCACGGTTTTAACAGCTCGCCGCAGTCGGCTAAGGCGACGCAGTTCCGGCAATGGTTAGAGGCGCAGCATCCGGAGATCGAAATGATCGTGCCCCAGCTGCCGACGTTTCCGGCCGATGCCGCCGCAATGCTGGAAGATCTGGTACTGAGCCGCAGCGGCGAAACGCTGGGGCTGGTAGGCTCGTCGCTGGGCGGTTATTACGCCACCTGGCTGTCGCAATGCTTTATGCTGCCTGCTGTGGTCGTCAATCCCGCGGTGCGGCCTTTTGAGCTGCTGGCGGATTTCCTGGGCGAAAATCAGAATCCCTACACCGGCCAGCAATATGTGTTAGAGTCACGCCACATTTACGATCTGAAAGTAATGCAGATTGAACCGCTGGAAGCGCCCGATTTACTCTGGCTGCTGCAACAGACCGGCGATGAAGTTCTCGATTACCGTCAGGCGCTCGACTATTACAGCGCGTGCCGTCACACGGTAGAAGAGGGCGGAAATCATGCATTTACTGGATTCGAGCGCCATTTCCCGCAGATTCTGGACTTTCTCGGTCTGAATCATCCCTGAGTAATGCGGAAATCGCACCCCATTTCACCCTTCTAATCAGACATTTACGATGAGTCAATCTAACTATAACGCGGATGCCATTGAGGTCCTGACTGGCCTTGAGCCTGTTCGCCGTCGCCCGGGGATGTACACCGATACGACGCGACCCAACCATTTGGGTCAGGAAGTGATTGATAACAGCGTCGATGAGGCGCTGGGCGGCCACGCGAAGCGGGTTGAAGTGATTCTGCACGCTGACCAGTCGCTGGAAGTTATTGATGATGGTCGCGGCATGCCGGTGGATATTCACCCGGAAGAGGGCGTGCCTGCCGTCGAGCTGATCCTGTGTCGTCTGCACGCGGGCGGCAAGTTCTCCAATAAAAACTATCAGTTCTCGGGCGGCCTGCACGGCGTTGGCATCTCGGTGGTTAACGCCCTGTCAAAACGCGTCGAAGTGACGGTGCGCCGTAATGGCGAAATCTATGACATGGCGTTTGAGAATGGCGACAAAGTCCAGGATCTCACGGTTACCGGCACGGTGGCTAAACGCAACACCGGCACGCGCGTCCATTTCTGGCCCGATGAAAGCTTCTTCGACAGCCCACGTTTTTCGGTGTCACGCTTATCACATCTGCTGAAAGCCAAAGCGGTGCTCTGTCCTGGCGTTGAGATTGTCTTTAAAGACAAGCTGAACAATACCGAACAAACCTGGTGCTACGAAGATGGCCTGACTGACTACCTGTGCGAAGCGGTGAATGGCTTACCGACGCTGCCGGAAAAACCGTTTGTCGGCAGCTTTGCTGGCGATGTGGAAGCGGTTGACTGGGCGCTGTTGTGGCTGCCGGAAGGCGGTGAGCTGTTAACTGAAAGCTACGTTAACCTGATCCCGACCATGCAGGGCGGGACTCACGTCAACGGCCTGCGTCAGGGGCTGCTGGATGCGATGCGCGAGTTCTGCGAATACCGCAACATTCTGCCGCGTGGCGTGAAGCTCTCCGCTGAAGATATCTGGGATCGCTGCGCCTATGTGCTGTCGGTGAAGATGCAGGATCCGCAGTTCGCCGGGCAGACCAAAGAGCGCCTCTCTTCACGTCAGTGTGCAGCCTTTGTCTCTGGCGTGGTAAAAGATGCCTTCAGCCTGTGGCTGAACCAGAATATCCAGATCGCAGAGCAGCTGGCTGAGCTGGCGATCTCCAGCGCCCAGCGACGTATGCGGGCAGCCAAAAAAGTGGTGCGTAAAAAGCTCACCAGCGGTCCGGCGCTGCCGGGCAAGCTGGCAGACTGCACCGCGCAGGATCTGAATAAAACAGAACTGTTCCTGGTCGAAGGGGACTCGGCAGGCGGCTCGGCCAAGCAGGCGCGCGATCGTGAATATCAGGCGATCATGCCGCTTAAGGGCAAGATCCTTAACACCTGGGAAGTCTCTTCCGATGAGGTGCTGGCGTCGCAGGAAGTGCATGATATTTCCGTGGCGATCGGCATCGATCCCGACAGCGAAGATCTTTCACAGCTGCGCTACGGCAAGATCTGCATTCTGGCGGATGCGGACTCGGATGGTCTGCACATCGCCACGCTGCTGTGTGCCCTGTTCGTGAAACATTTCCGTTCACTGGTCAGAAACGGACACGTCTACGTTGCCATGCCGCCGCTCTACCGTATCGATCTCGGAAAAGAGGTCTACTACGCGCTGGATGAAGATGAGAAAGAGGGCGTGCTGGAGCAGCTGAAACGCAAAAAGGGCAAACCTAACGTTCAGCGCTTTAAAGGGCTGGGCGAGATGAACCCCTTACAGCTGCGCGAAACGACGCTGGATCCGAATACCCGCCGTCTGGTACAGCTGACCATTAGTGAAGAGGATATCGATCAGACGCTGCGCATGATGGATATGCTGCTGGCGAAGAAACGTTCCGAAGACCGGCGTAACTGGTTGCAGGAAAAAGGCGACAAGGCCGATATCGAAGTGTAAAAAAACAGGACGCGAAAGCGTCCTGTTCTCTTTGTGCTTCAGCCAGCACATCCCCGGAGAACCCGGCAGATTCAGAGCAGAGACAGTAATCCTTGTGAAAATTACCCTGGAAGAATTACGCGCCTGGGTGGCGGTGGTGGACAGCGGTTCTATTACCGCGGCGGCATCCCAGCTGGCGCAGACCAGTTCGGGCATCAGCCGGGCGTTGTCCCGGCTGGAGAGCAAGCTGCAGACCACCCTGCTGCATCGCACCACCCGACGGCTGGCGCTGACCGAAGAGGGACAGGTTTTTCTGGAGCATGCGCGACAGATCCTGGCCTCGGTTGAGCAGGCCGAAGAGCAGATAGCCCTGCGGCGCGAGATGCCGTCAGGGCGGCTGCGGGTAAACGCCGCCACCCCTTTTATGCTGCATGTGATTGTGCCGCTGGTGGACGATTTCCGCGCCCGCTATCCCCTGATCCAGCTTGAACTGAATACTGACGATATCCTGATCGATCTGCTGGAGCAGCAAACGGATATTGCCATTCGCATCGGCGAACTGCGCGACTCTACGCTGCGCGCCCGGATGCTTGGCAGCAGTGCGATCCGGCTGATGGCCAGTCCGGCCTATCTGGCGAAAGCGGGCACCCCGCAGAGCGTTGCCGATCTCGCGCAGCATCAAATCATCGGCTTCAGCCATCTTGAGGCGCACAACGTCTGGCCGATCTGGCAGCCTGATGGCGATTTCATGCGCATTAAGCCCACAATCTCTGCCTCCAGCGGCGAAACCATCCGGCAGCTGGCGCTGGCAGGACAGGGGATCGCACGCCTCTCCGACTTTGTCAGCCGGGAAGATTGCGCGGCAGGCCGGCTGGTGCCGGTTCTCCCCGCTGAAACCCGCGAGCTGCGGTTGCCGGTGCATGCGGTCTATTACCGCAACACCACGCTCTCTTCGCGTATCGGCTGCTTCCTGGATTTTCTCCGCACCGAGATTGATCGGCGTCAGCTGCTGTGATCTCTCCTGGCATAATAAAAAACCCCTGTCATAGGGCAGGGGTTTTGAGATGCTGGCAAGTCTGGCCGGATTCGCTGTGAGATTGTGCTTGCACAGGGAACACGGTCAGATCGGAAAGGCGCTCAAGCCAGTCCCTGGTCGCTCTACCCGCGCCATCCCTGGCGCGGGACGCTTTCCTCTTCTGACCGTGTTCCCTTCGCGTTGAGCTAATTCATTGCTGCCAGAGGCACTCAGGTTTGAGGTTGTCAGCAGCCTGACCCCGTTTACCGAAAAGGGGTTAAGCCTTCAGCACGAATCAGGCGCTGGGTTCCAGCACCAGAATCTCCACATCCACCACATCATCTTTAATGATGGCGCGATGCGCATCCATGTGCGGCATCTGCTGATGCTGCTCCAGATGACGCAGCGTTTCCCACTGTTCCAGCATAAAAATGGAGTCCGGCGAGTTCTGTTTCCACGGCACCTGCGCCTGATGGTCCAGCAGCGCGTCATACTGATGGCAGCCTTCTTCTTCTAAAACCAGCGGGATCAGTTTTTTCACCGCATCCAGCACGGCCTGACGGCGACCGGGTTTGACACAAATTTCAGCAACGACTGTTAACATTCGCGAATTCCTCTTTCATGGGAAAATAGGGGGTGTCCCCCAGCCATCTTACGCAAAAACGCGACTAAGATGGGTCCGATAAGCGGCAATATCGCGTGGCACGTCCGGCGCTTTAATCACATCGTTGCAGATAAAGGTCGGCAGCGCTTCCATACCCAGGAACTGGTTGGCTTTGTGGAAGTGCAGATAAAGACCGTCGACGCCGACGCCTTCAAAGAACTGCTCCGGGTCGGTAAAGGCCTGCAGCGGCGCATTCCATGTCAGCGACAGCATATATTTTTTGCCCTGCAGCAGACCGCCGGAACCATATTTCTTTGCCGCATCAGAACGGGTACGGCCATCGCTGGCGTAGAGCGAGCCGTGGCCTTCGGTAAAGACTTCATCGATATAACGCTTCACAGTCCACGGCTCGCCCATCCACCAGCCAGGCATCTGATAAATCACCACATCACTGTCGACATATTTCTGCACTTCATCTGCGACCACGTAGTCGCTGTCAGCCAGGGTCACAGACACCTCATGCCCCATGTCACGCAACTGGCTGGCCGCAACGTCGGTCAGCGTGTGGTTCAGTTCGCCTTTAGAGTGGGCAAAGGTTTTGCCGCCATCGATAATTAAAATCTTGCTCATGAATTGTTTGCCTCATTTCCTGAATATGGCGCTTAGCTTACGCGCGCTGGGGTCGCAGAAAAATGGGAGGTTGATCACAACACTTTTGCTGTGGAAGCAACAATGCGCCGGTTTATGGCACCATCGGCAGGCAAACTCACTGTGAAACAATTATAGAAAAACGCAAAATGAAAAAAATTGTCCTCTCTTTGCTGCTGGCCACCGGTGCTGTCCAGGCACAATCTCATCTCGACACCATCCTCAGTTCTAAAACGCTTAAGGTCTGCACCACCGGGGATTACAAGCCTTACAGCTTCCTGCGACCCGATGGTCAGTATGAAGGGCTGGATATCAGCATGGCGAACGCGCTGGCTACCTCGCTCGGCGCGAAAGTGGAGTGGGTGCCAACCAGCTGGAAAAACCTGATGCCCGATTTTCTGGCAAAGCAGTGTGATATCGCCGTCGGCGGCGTCTCCGTCACGCTGAAACGCCAGCAGACCGCCTGGTTCGCCCGGCCGCTGGATGTGGATGGCAAAATCCCGCTGGTGCGCTGCAGCGATAAAGATCGCTTCCAGACCATCGAACAGCTCAACCGGCCTGACGTGCGACTGATTGAACCGGCAGGCGGCACCAACGAAGCCTTTGTGCACAGCCACCTGCCAAAGGCCTCACTGACGCTGTTCCACGATAACGTCACCATCTTCCGGCAACTGGTGGACAACAAGGCGGATGTGATGATCACCGATGCCTCTGAAGCGCGTTTTCAGCAGCAGCATTACCCGACGCTCTGTGCGATCAATCCCGACAAACCGCTGCAGTATGGCGAGAAGGCTTACATGATTCCGCGTGACGATATCAGCTGGAAGCTCTATGTCGATCAGTGGCTGCATCTCAGCACCGCCACCGGCGAATATCGTGACATTGCCCGCCAGTGGATGGGCGCAAAGCCCTGATCCACTTCCGCAGACAGGTCAGACACTTGCCGGTCTGAATCCGGCGTGCCTCCGGCACATAAAATCGCGCGGCGGGACGCCTGCTCTCCCGCGCTTCCCCTGTGACTAACACCAGCGAATAAGGTACTATCCTCGCCAAACCACCGCCGGGTGTCCCGCCGTTGTGGGCCACGATGTGAGGATGAGAAATTAATGAGTGAACTGACTCAGGATGGTGCAGAGCGTCTTGCCCTGCACACATTCACCGAGAATGCGTACTTAAACTATTCGATGTACGTCATCATGGACCGCGCCCTGCCTTACATTGGCGACGGATTAAAGCCGGTTCAGCGACGTATCGTCTACGCCATGTCCGAACTGGGACTGAGCGCCAGCGCAAAATTCAAAAAATCGGCGCGTACCGTAGGTGATGTGCTGGGTAAATACCATCCGCACGGCGACAGCGCCTGCTATGAAGCGATGGTGCTGATGGCGCAGCCGTTCTCCTACCGTTATCCGCTGGTCGATGGCCAGGGTAACTGGGGGGCACCGGATGATCCCAAGTCGTTCGCGGCGATGCGTTACACCGAATCCCGCCTGTCAAAATATGCCGAGCTGCTGCTGGGTGAGCTGGGTCAGGGGACGGTCGATTATCAGCCGAACTTTGATGGCACGCTGCAGGAGCCGAAGATGTTACCGGCGCGCCTGCCCAATATTCTGCTGAACGGCACCACCGGGATTGCCGTGGGTATGGCGACCGATATTCCGCCGCATAACCTGCGCGAAGTGGCTCAGGCCGCCATCGCGCTGATCGACTCGCCGAAAACCACGCTGGAACAGCTGCTGGATATTGTCCAGGGGCCTGATTATCCTACAGAGGCGGAGATCATCACGCCGCGTGACGAGATCCGCAAAATCTATCAGACCGGTCGCGGCTCAATTCGCCAGCGTGCAGTCTGGAAGAAGGAAGAGGGCGAGGCGGTGATTACCGCGCTGCCGCATCAGGTGTCGGGCGCGCGCGTGCTGGAGCAGATTGCGAACCAGATGCGCAATAAAAAGCTGCCGATGGTGGAGGATCTGCGTGATGAATCGGATCACGAGAACCCGACCCGCCTGGTGATCGTTCCGCGCTCCAACCGCGTCGATCTCGATCAGGTGATGAACCATCTGTTCGCCACCACCGATCTGGAAAAGAGCTACCGCGTTAACCTCAACATGATCGGGCTGGATAACCGCCCGGCGGTGAAAAACCTGCATGAGATCCTGACCGAATGGCTGGTGTTCCGCCGCGATACGGTCAAACGTCGTCTGAATCACCGCCTGGATCGCGTGCTGCGCCGCCTGCATATCCTGGAAGGTTTGCTGGTTGCGTTCCTGAACATCGATGAAGTGATCGAGATCATCCGTACTGAGGATGAGCCTAAGCCGGTCCTGATGTCACGCTTTGGCATCAGCGAAACCCAGGCCGAATCGATCCTCGAACTGAAGTTGCGCCACCTGGCAAAACTGGAAGAGATGAAGATCCGTGGCGAGCAGGCGGAGCTGGAAAAAGAGCGCGATCAGCTGCAGGCCACGCTGGCCTCTGAACGCAAGATGAACACCCTGCTGAAAAAAGAGTTACAGGCTGACAGCGCCAGCTACGGTGACGATCGTCGCTCGCCGCTGCGTGAGCGTGAAGAAGCCAAAGCCCTGAGCGAAACCGAGCTGGTGCCGTCTGAGCCGGTGACCATTGTGCTGTCGCAGATGGGCTGGGTGCGTAGCGCCAAAGGCCACGATATCGATCCAGCCGGACTCAGCTACAAAGCCGGCGACAGCTATCTGGCTGCGGCACGCGGCAAGAGCAATCAGCCGGTGGCCTTTATCGACTCCACCGGCCGCAGCTACACCCTGGATCCAACGTCGCTGCCTTCAGCGCGCGGGCAGGGCGAGCCGTTGACCGGCAAGCTGACGCCACCGCCGGGTGCGGTAGTTGAACAGGTGCTGATGGAGCCGGATGATCAGCGCCTGCTGATGGCCTCTGATGCGGGTTACGGCTTTATCTGTACCTTCAGCGATCTGGTGTCGCGCAACCGCGCCGGTAAAGCGCTGCTGACGCTGCCGGAAAACGCCCGTGTGATGACGCCGATGGCCGTCCATCATGAAGATGACATGCTGCTGGCGATCACCCAGGCGGGACGGATGCTGATGTTCCCGGTCGGGGAGCTGCCGCAGATGTCGAAAGGCAAGGGCAACAAAATCATCTCGATTCCATCCGCGGAAGCGGCCGCCGGTCAGGACAAACTGGCCTGGCTGATGATTTTACCGCCGGGCAGCGCTATCACGCTGCACGTAGGCAAGCGTAAAATGCTGCTGCGCAGTGAAGAGCTACAAAAATTCCGCGCCGATCGCGGACGTCGCGGTACGCTGTTACCGCGCGGCCTGCAAAAAATTGATCGTGTTGAACTGGATGCGCCTGCGCGTCCGGCGAGCCCGGATAGCGAAGCGTAAACTACCCGGCTGACACCGCGTCAGCCGTGGCTCAATGAGGGAACTATGTTACTGATTCTGCGTGCCATTATTGTGGTCATCTATTCGATCTTAGTCTGTATATCTGGCTGTATCTGGTGTCTGTTTTCACCGCGCAATCCGCGTCATGTCGCCACATTTGGCCATCTGTTCGGCAAACTGTCGACGGTATTTGGCCTTAAAGTAGAACTGCGCAGACCGGAAGGTGCTGAGAATTATGGTAATGCGATCTACATCGCGAACCATCAGAACAACTACGACATGGTCACCGCGGCTAAAATGGTGCAGCCCTGTACGGTGACGGTGGGCAAGAAGAGCCTGTTGTGGGTGCCGTTTTTTGGCCTGCTCTACTGGCTGACCGGTAACCTGCTGATTGATCGCGATGACCGTGCAAAAGCACGCGGCACGATAGGTCAGCTGGTAGATGAGTTTAACAGTAAGCGCATCTCCATCTGGATGTTCCCGGAAGGGACGCGCAGCCGTGGCCGTGGCCTGCTGCCGTTTAAAACCGGTGCCTTTCACGCCGCTGTGGCGGCGGGTGTGCCGATCATTCCGATTGTGGTCTCTAACACGCATGGCAAGATCAACCTCAATCGCTGGAAAAACGGGCTGGTAATCGTTGAGATGATGCCACCGATTGATGTAAAGGCTTTCGAGTCGTCGTCGGTGCGTAAGCTGGCGACCCACTGTCGCGAACTGATGGCGGCAAAGCTGGAAGAGCTGAACGCCGAAGTCGCAGAACGCGAAAAAAACGGAAATATCTGACCGGCGAACCATTCGCCGAACTATCCTGCAGGGATGCCGCACGGCGGGGCACGTCCGCCCGCCGTGAACGCAGCACAGCAAAAACAGATCAATAAAAACAGGGTCGGCGCTTAGCGCCACGCGTAAAGGGTCAGAAGTTTTATGTCTTTCAGCAGACGTCAGTTCATCCAGCTTTCTGCCGGAGCGGCGCTTAGCGCCAGTGTACTACCTCATGCGGCGCGTGCCGCTTCTTCAGCTAATGGCGACACGCCACTTCCGGTTCCGCCGTTGCTGGAATCCCGTCGCGGCCAGCCGCTGTTCCTGACAATGCAGCGCAGCCACTGGTCTTTTAATGGCGACAACAACAAAGTGCCGGTGTGGGGCATTAATGGCCTCTATCTTGGCCCGACCGTCCGGGTTTACAGCGGCGATGACGTTAAGCTGATCTACAGCAACCGTCTGAACGAGCCGGTCTCTATGACTATCAGCGGCCTGCAGTTGCCGGGTGCGCTGATGGGTGGCGCGCCGCGTATGATGTCAGCCGGTGTCGACTGGTCGCCGGTGCTGCCGATTCGTCAGGCGGCCTCAACCTGCTGGTATCACGCCAACACGCCGAACCGCATGGCTCCGCACATCTATAACGGACTGGCGGGGATGTGGCTGGTGGAAGATGATATTGGCAGGCAGCTGCCGTTGCCGAAGCATTACGGCGTCGATGACTTCCCGATTATCATTCAGGACAAGCGGCTCGATAACTTTGCCACGCCGGTCTATGACCCGCCGCAGGATGGTGGTTTCCTGGGCGACACGCTGCTGGTGAATGGCGTACGCAATCCGTTTGTGGAGGTATCACGCGGCTGGGTGCGTCTGCGTCTGCTGAATGCCTCGAATGCGCGCCGCTATGAGATGGTGCTCAGCGACAATCGCCCGTTTATGGTCATCGCCAGCGATCAGGGCTATCTGCCTGCGCCGGTCGCGGTGCAGCGCCTGTCACTGGCGCCGGGCGAACGCCGCGAGGTGCTGGTGGATATGTCGCAGGGCGATGAAGTGTCGATTACCGCAGGTACGGCGGCGGGCATTATGGATCGGCTGCGCGGCTTCTTTGAGCCATCCTCCATTCTGACGTCAACCCTGATCCTGACGCTGCGGCCAACCGGCTTGCTGCCGCTGGTGACGGATAATCTGCCGATGCGGCTGCTGGCCGATCAGATTCTGGATGGCGTGGCGGTTCGCACCCGTGAATTCCGCATCGGTGACAGCATGCCGGGCATTAACGGCGCGATCTGGGATATGAGCCGCATTGACACCACGGCACAGCAGGGCACCTTTGAGCGCTGGATCCTGCATGCTGACCGGCCACAGTCGCTGCATATCCAGGGCGTGATGTTCCTGATTAAAAGTGTGAATGGTGCACAGCCGATGGGCGAAGATCGTGGCTGGAAAGATACGGTGTGGGTCGATGGCAGCGTGGAACTGATGGTCACTTTCCCGCAAAGTTCGTCAGATCACTTCCCGTTCGTCTACTACAGTCAGACGCTGGAACTGGCCGACCGCGGCACTGCCGGTCAGCTGGTGGTGCAGCCCAGCGCATAACAGCGCGGTCAGGCAGGGAGAGCCCGCCTGACCGCGTTAATCGTTAGCTGCCCCAGCCGCAGGGCAGATAAGGTGAGGTCACCTGGTGACGCCCAGCCTTAGTTAAAGGTTTCCGGATCCGGCCCCAGACGATTGCCGCTGTCCAGCTTGGCAATATCGCTCACTTCATGCTTGTCCAGACGGAAGTCGAACACCTTAAAGTTTTCTTCAATGCGGGCTGGTGTCACCGACTTCGGAATCACCACCAGGCCGCTATCCAGATGCCAGCGGATCACGATCTGTGCCGGCGTCTTGCCATATTTCTTCGCCAGCGACTTGATGATCTCCTGATCGAAGACCCCTTTGCCGCCCTGCGCCAGCGGACTCCAGGATTCGGTCTGGATCTGATGCAGTGCGTTCCACGCATGCAGCGTGCGCTGCTGTAGCATCGGGTGCAGCTCAATCTGGTTCACCACCGGCGTGACACCGGTTTCATCCAGCAGTCGCTTCAGATGCGCCTCATGGAAGTTACAGACGCCGATACTTTTGGTCAGCCCCTGCTGCTGCAGTTCAATCATCTTCTTCCAGGCATCGACATAATTGTCTTTTTCCGGGCACGGCCAGTGCATCAGATAGAGATCAACCTGCTCCAGTTTCAGTTTCTCCAGGCTGGTTTCCATCGCCTGCTGAACGTTCTGCTGATCGTCGTTCCAGAGTTTGGTGGTCACGAAAATCTCTTCTCGCGGCACGTCAGTTTCCTGCAGTGCCTGGCCAATCGCCTCTTCATTCTTATAGGCGGCGGCGGTATCGATTGAGCGATAGCCGACCTCCAGCGCTTTCAGCACCGCATGACGTGCATCTTCAATGCTGGCCTGCCACACGCCGAGTCCGAGTTGCGGCATCATATTGCCATCGCGCAGTTTGATAATGGGTTGGTCTGCCATAGTTGCTCCTTTCCGTTGCGGTTAATCCGTGAGATTTCACTGTGCTTAAGTCTAGCCAACAATTCTCAGCCTGCTTAGCTGAGGCAACAACAGCGGTTCTGCCGCATGCCCGATCCGGTAAATTTCTTGCCTGATTCTCCAGGCTGCTGGTGATTCAGGCATTCGCACGGCACACTGGCTTTTTGCCCGTAAAAGGAGTCGCTATGGCGCACGATGCCCTGTGTCACCGGCTGGCGCAGCAGGTCGTCACATTAATGACCCATGGTCACGACCGTCTTTGTCCGGTCGAAAATGTGTCGCTGATTTACGCTAATCAATATCGTCCCCGTACGCCGATGATGTATCAGCCCGGCATTGTGATCCTGTTTCAGGGCAGCAAAACCGGCTATCTCGGCAGCACGGTGTTTCAGTATGACGCCAGCAAGTACCTGATGCTCACCGTGCCGCTGCCGGTGGAGTGCGAAACCTGGGCCTCGCCAGAGGTGCCGATTGCCGGGCTGTGCCTTAATGTCGATACCGCCAGCCTGCAGGATCTGCTGATTGAAATCGGCGATGACGATCAGTTCCAGCCGCAGCCGCAGACCTCAGGGATCCACTCGGCGTGGCTGACGGAACCGATGCTGTGTGCCGCTGAGCGGCTGCTTGATGTGATGACCCAGCCACGCGATGCGCGGGTGCTGGGGCCGCACATCGTGCGGGAGATTATCTACTACGTGCTGACTGGCCCGATTGGTGGTGCGCTCCTCTCACTGGTGAGCCGACAGACGCAATTCAGCCTGATCGCGCGTGCCCTGCGACGGATTGAGAATCACTATGCGGAAAACCTCAGCGTCGATGCGCTGGCGGCGGAAGTGAACATGAGCGTTTCAGCCTTTCACCATAACTTTAAAGCGGTTACGCAGACGTCGCCCCTGCAGTATCTCAAGCGATATCGCCTGCATCAGGCGCGATTGCTGATGCTGCACGATGGACTGAAAGCGAGTGCGGCGGCGGTGCGGGTTGGCTATGAAAGTCCCTCACAGTTTTCGCGGGAATTTAAGCGCTATTTTGGCGTGACGCCAGGGGAAGAGGTGAATCGTGTGCGGCAGACGGTAGCGGATCCGTCCGCCTGAGTGGCGGCGGATCCTGATGCTACGCGCTGACGTCAGGCCTGTTTCTGCCGACGCTTTTTCCAGATAACCAGAATGCTGCCAAACAGCCCGAGAAACAGCAACACCATCGGCAGTATCATCAGGATCGCCATCACCTGATCTTCATGACGCTTGATGAACGGCACCTGGCTGATGCCATAGCCAAACGTCACGACGATGCCGACCCACAGCACGCCGCTGAGCCAGTTGAACAGTTGAAAGCGACCATTCTGCAAGCCCGCAATGCCCGCCATGGTTGGCAGGATCGTCCGGATGAAAGCCAGAAAACGGCCCACCAGCAGCGCCATCAGGCCGTGACGGTTAAACATATTCCACGCGCGCTGGTGATACTGCGCGGGCAGATGCATCAGCCAGCTCTTCACCAGCCGGGTATTCCCCAGCCAGCGACCCTGCAGATAGCTCAGCCAGCAGCCCAGGCTGGCGGCGGTGGTGAGGATCACCATCGTCGGCACAAAATCCATCACCCCTTTTGCCACCATCGCACCCGCCAGCAGCAGCAGGCTGTCGCCCGGCAGGAAAGAGGCGGGTAACAGCCCATTTTCCAGAAACAGCGTCAGGAACATCACGCCGTACACCACCCACACCACATCCGGATTTGCCAGCGCGGCAAAATCCTGATGCCAGAGCGCGTGGACAATCTCGTGTAAAACACCCATTTGCTATTCCATCACGTCACAAGGAACTATCCGTCTGCATTCAGGCAATCGGTCGCGGCGCTGCGCAATAAATGCAGCGACCTCACTGATGACCTGAACGGTCTGGGATAAATTTTAACAATAAATGAGCAGCAGCCCGGCAAACTCTGCGGGTGGCCGCTACCCGGTTCATCTTCTGTTTAGCGTCTGTTTATCTTTTGCCTGAGTTTATTAACGCGTCAGGCGCGCAAAACCGGCGTCCAGGTCAGCCAGCAGATCGTCAACGTGCTCCAGACCAATATGCAGTCGCACCAGCGTACCGGTGAAGTCGACTCCACCCGCCGGACGAATCGCGGCCAGCTCTTCCGGCTGATTCGCCAGGATCAGCGATTCATAGCCGCCCCAGGAGTACGCCATGCTGAAATGATGGAAGTGATCGAGATATTCCGCCAGCTGGGGCGCGCTGAGTTTTTCCTGCAGGATAAAAGAGAACAGGCCGCTGCTGCCGTTAAAATCACGCTGCCAGAACTGATGACCTTTGCTCTGCGCCAGCGCCGGGTGATTAACCCGCGCCACTTCGGGACGCGCTGCCAGCCACTCTGCCACCTGAATCGCGCTCTCTTCATGCTGACGCAGACGGGTACCCAGCGTGCGCAGCCCCCGACTCGCCATATAGGCTGTGTCGGCATCGACCATCTGACCCATCAGATAGGAGTTCTCGCGCAGCTGATCGATACAGCGCGCATTGGCGACCGCCGTGCCGATCATCGCATCGCTGTGACCAATCAGATATTTGGTGCCCGCCTGAATCGAAATATCGATGCCGTGCGCCAGCGCATCAAATAAAATACCGGCCGCCCAGGTGTTGTCGATCATGATGATCGCCTCGGGCGCTTTGGCGCGAACCGCCGCCACAATCGCCGGAATATCCTGAACTTCCATCGTGATAGAGGCCGGTGATTCCAGGAAAACGACCCGGGTATTGGGCTGCACCAGCTCACCGATTTCACTGCCGATACAGTGATCGAACCAGCCCGTTGAAACCTGCAGCTTAGTCAGGATCTTAGTACAGAAATCCTGGGTCGGTTCATAGACTGCGCCACTCATCAGCACGTGGTCGCCCGCCTCGACAAACGCCAGAATCGCGTTCGCCACGGCAGCCGCGCCGCAGGGGTAGAGCACACAGCCTGCGCCGCCTTCCAGCTCCGTCATCGCATCCTGCAGTGCAAAGTGCGTCAGGGTGCCACGACGGCCATAAAAGAGCTCGCCTTTTGCCCGACCGGCAGTGGCGCGTTTCTTCTCCGCGACCGTATCAAAAACCAGCGAGGAGGCCCGTTGAATCACACTGTTCACCGAGCCCTGGGTATAACGCTTGCTGCGTCCTGCACTGACGAGCGTGGTATCAATTTTTCTGGTGGTCATGAGTCGCCTTTGCCGCTTCTGACTAAGCCCTCACGTTACCACGAAACGACCAGCAGGGTTGAGACTCAATGGTGATTATCAGAGTGCTTCGCAGGATGAAAATCGGGTCCGCTACCGGACCCGATTTTGCCGACGCTACATCACGCCCATCAGGCGCGGTAACCAGAGGGAGATAGCCGGAATATAGGTAATCAGCATCAGCACGATAAACAGCATGCCGTAAAACGGCAGCATGGCTCTGACCACCTGCTCGATTTTCTGCTTACTGACCGCACTGGCGACAAACAGTACTGTACCGACCGGCGGGGTGATCAGGCCGATCCCGAGGTTGGTCAGCATGATCATGCCGAAGTGAACCGGATCGACGCCAAGCGCGGTAGCGACCGGCAACAGCACCGGCGTCAGGATCAGGATCAGCGGCGCCATATCCATCAGCGTCCCCACCACCAGCAGCAGGATGTTGATACACATCAGGATCACATATTTGTTATCGGAGAGGCTGGTGAACGCCTCGGTGATAATCGTTGGCAGTTGCATGAAGGTCATCACTGCGCCAAATCCGGCGGCAAAGGCGATCAGCACCATCACGATGGTGACAGTCTTAATGGTGCGGAACAGCAGGATATGCAGCTGGTTCCATTTAAAGTCGCGATAAATAAACATGGTGACGAAAAAGGCCCAGATACAGGCAATCGCGGCGGACTCCGATGCGGTAAAAATACCGGAGAGAATGCCACCCATAATAATCACCACGGTAAACAGTCCCCAGAACGCGTCAAAGAAGATTTTCAGCGCCTGACGAAACGGAATACGTTCCCCTTTGGGATAGCCGCGTTTATGGGCAAAGCCGAGGCACATTACCATCAGGCAGCCACCCAGCATCAGGCCAGGCAGGATACCCGCCACGAACAGGGAAGAGATAGTTACCAGCCCACCGGTCGCCAGCGAATAGATCACCGAGTTGTGGCTGGGTGGCGTCAGCACCGCCTGCACTGAGCCGCTGGCGGTTACTGCGGCGGCGAAATCACGCGGATAGCCTTTCTCCTCCATCTGCGGAATCATCACCGAGCCAATCGAGGCGGTATCCGCCACCGATGAGCCGGAAATCGCGCCGAAGAAGGTGGAGGCGACAATGTTCACCAGCGACAGGCCACCGCGAATAAAGCCGACAAAGATATAGGCGAAGTTGACCAGCCGCCGGGCAATCCCACCCTCCGCCATAATCGCACCCGCGAGAATAAAGAACGGGATAGTCAGCAGCGAAAATTTGTTAATGCCGTTGGTCACCTGAATCACCACCGCTTCCAGCGGCAGATCGATCCACCAGGCGCCAATAAAGGCGCTCAGCCCCACCGCAAAGGCGACCGGAAAACCCACCATCAGCAACACCAGCAAACTGCCTATCAAGATCAATGCATCCATTTTTCTGCTCCGCGTTAGTGGGTGCCGCCCAGCGTGACAATCGGCCGCTGGCTCTGATCGCCGGTCAGCAATCGCTCAACAACAAACAGCAGGGTGAAGATCGCGCCAATCGGAATCGGCAGATACATCTCGCCGTAAGTTACTGCCGGTAATGAAGCGAGCGTCTGTACCCACATCGCTTCGCACAGGCTGTAACTGGCCTGAAAGATCACCAGACAGGTGATGATCATCAGCAGATCGCTGACGCGCAGCATCAGGCGCTGTCGGGCGGGTGACAGACGATCGGTGACCATGGAAACGCAGATATGCGTCCCGGCCCGCAGTCCGACCGGTGCGCCAATAAACGTAAAAATGATCATGCAGATAATGGCCACCGGTTCCGGCCAGGAGAGCGCGCCGTTCATCACGTAGCGGGCGAAGATCCCGATCGGGATCACCGTCACCATAATCATCAGTGCCACGGCGGCCACCAGCATGCAGAGCAGATAGAGCCCATCCATCAGACGTGTATAAGCAGCCATAATTGATACCTGATTAAGCACGCCACACGGCAGTGTGGCGCGGAAGGGTTATTTCACCTCAGCGATCCGGGTCATCAGATCCTGATATTTGCCGCCAAACTGATCGCGCACCGGCTGGGTCGCTTTGACGAAGTAGTCGCGGTCGGTCTGCTGGAAGGTGACGCCACCCGCCTTCATTTTGGCGATCGACTCTTCGGTATAGGTCGCCCAGAGCTGGCGCTCCTCATCCTGCGCCTCTTTGCCGAGCTTCTTCAGCAGCGCCTGATCCTCAGGTTTCAGGCGATCCCAGGCGCGTTTTGAAAACAGGATCATCTCTGGCTGGATAAAGTGGCCGCTGAGGGTGTAGTACTTCGCCACCGGCATATAGTTATGGGCGACAAAGGTCGGTGGATTGTTCTCGGTGCCATCGACCACGCCGGTCTGCATCGCACTGAACACTTCACTGACGCCCATCGCCACCGGATTCGCGCCCATCGCTTTCAGCGTCGCCAATGAGATGGCGCTGTTCTGCACCCGGATCTTCATGCCTTTCAGATCTTCCGGTTTTGCCAGCGGCTTCTTGGTAATCATGTTGCGCTCACCGGCATCGGTCCAGCCCAGGAACACCATGCGGGCGTTGGGATCTTTATCGAATTTGTCGGCAATCTCGCGGCCTATCTCGCCATCCAACACTTTGTGCATGTGGTCAATGTCGCGGAAAATGTAGGGCAGGGTCAGCACGCTGGTTTCCGGGGCGATCGAGGTGACTGGCGCCAGCGACACACGGATCATGTCGATTGCGCCCAGCTGCACCTGTTGCAGCGTCTGATCTTCGTCCCCCAGCACGCCACCGGCGAAGAGCTTCATCTCCAGCCGTCCATCGGTGGCCTGTTTGAGTTTGTCGCCCATGTGCTGCAGGGCGACCACGGTCGGATAACCGGCAGGCTGGACTTCAGCCACTTTGATCACCTGTGCCGTGGCGGTGGCGCTCATCATCATCGCCGCCAGGGCACTGGCCAGGCATGTTTTCGTCATTCTCATTATTTTGTCTCCCGCTGAGGTAGGACGGCGTCCGGCGTCGGGGGCTAACCGGAGAGAACCGTGTGGAGCCAGCATAGTGAAAACGCGCGCCAGTAAAATGCGGCAATGCTGATTGAATGAATGCCATCACATTTTGAAACGATGTTTTAATAAATTTTCATGCAACTTCACATTTTCGAAACATCCTTGTCAAAAGTGTTTAAACCTGGTCAATTGCGGGTAAATGGCGTCGATCAGCTTTGTAAATACTAATGAGAACTACTATCAATTCGCCGTCGTTTTGCTATTATTCGCGCTTGTCTCGCATCCCTGAATCAGAAGTTGGAGAAGCAGCGTGGTAGCCAGTGATTTGATGCAAACGGACCTCTCCGTTTGGGGCATGTATCAACATGCCGATATCGTGGTAAAGGTGGTCATGATTGGCCTGTTATTGGCCTCAGTGGTGACCTGGGCGATCTTCTTCGGCAAATATGCCGAACTCAGCGCCGCTAAGCGCCGCCTGAAGCGCGAGCATCTGGCGCTGGGCGAAGCCCGCAATCTGAATGACGCCGCCCGCATTGCCCAGTCGTTTACCGGTCGCAGCCACAGTGTGGTGCTGCTGAATGATGCGCAGAATGAGCTTGAACTGTCGGCTGGCGTGGAAGATACCAACGGGATTAAAGATCGCACCAGTTTCCGCCTTGAGCGTCGCGTCGCTGCGTTCAGCCGTCATGCAGGCCGGGGCAATGGCTTCCTGGCGACCATCGGTTCGGTTGCGCCGTTTATCGGCCTGTTCGGCACCGTATGGGGCATCATGAACAGCTTTATCGGCATCGCTAAAACCCAGACGACGAACCTTGCGGTTGTTGCACCGGGTATCGCCGAAGCGCTGCTGGCAACCGCGATTGGCCTGATCGCTGCGATTCCGGCGGTGGTGATCTACAACGTCTTTGCCCGCATGATCGCCAACTACAAAGCCTCGCTGGGTGATGTCGCCGCTCAGGTGATGCTGCTGCAGAGTCGTGATATCGATCTGGGCACCGTCGCCACTGATGTTCCGCGTCCTGCGACGGCTCAGAAACTGCGCTTAGGGTAAGTTCTTATGGCAATGCGATTAAACGACGATCTGGAAACGGATGGTGAAATGCATGAGATCAACGTGACGCCGTTTATCGACGTCATGCTGGTTCTGCTGATCATCTTTATGGTGGCCGCGCCGCTGGCCACGGTCGACGTACGCGTCAATCTGCCCGCCTCAACCAGCGCGCCGCAGCCGCGCCCGGAAAAGCCGGTTTACCTGTCGATTAAAGCGGATAAGCAGCTTTACGTCGGTAACGATCAGGTCACGCCGGAGTCGCTGGTTAACGTGCTGACTAACCAGACCCAGGGCAATAAAGAGACCACCATTTTCTTCCAGGCGGATAAGTCAGTCGATTATGAAACGCTGATGAGCGTGATGGATAAGCTACGCACGGCGGGCTATCTGAAAATTGGTCTGATGGGCATGGAAACCGTGAAGAAATAGCGGGTTATCCGGCTCAGGAAAAAGGCGACTGTTCAGGTCGCCTTTTTTATGGCTGCTCTCCAGCCCTATAAAATCAGGCAAATCAGGGCCAGGGTAATCACTTATGCTGCCTGAGCTGAATTGTTAATTGGTTGTTACTTATGTACATAGATTTGTAAAGTGCAATGGTGAGCCAGGTCACATTAATCCCGCATCAGGCAGGCTAAAACGGCTAAAAAACAACAGGAAGCCGTTATGAGTCACACCCCCTCTTTACAAAAGCCGCCGAAAAGTGCCGCCCGAACCATCTTCACCGTCACCAGTGGTAACTTCCTGGAGATGTACGATTTTATGGTATTTGGCTACTACGCCACTGCCATTTCAAAAACCTTCTTTCCCGGCGATGACCCGTTTGCCTCCCTGATGCTGACCCTGATGACTTTCGGTGCCGGCTTCCTGATGCGCCCGTTGGGGGCGATCATCCTCGGTGCCTACATCGACCATCATGGTCGTCGTAAAGGGCTGTTGCTGACGCTGGGCTTAATGGCGATGGGCACCCTGACTATCGCGCTGGTGCCGGGCTATGCCACCCTGGGCGTGGCAGCGCCGATTCTGATCCTGCTGGGACGGCTGTTGCAGGGCTTCTCGGCGGGCGTGGAGCTGGGTGGCGTGTCGGTCTATCTGGCCGAAGTCGCGCCCAAAGGACGCAAAGGCTTTTTCGTCAGCTGGCAGTCGGGCAGCCAGCAGATTGCGGTGATCTTTGCTGCTCTGCTGGGCCTGATGCTGAATCATCTGCTGGCGAAAGAGGCGGTGACGGAGTGGGGCTGGCGTATCCCGTTTGTGATCGGCTGTCTGATTGTGCCGTTCCTGTTCTATATCCGCCGGATGCTGGAAGAGACCGAGGCGTTCAGCAAACGTAAACATCATCCGAGCATGACGGAAATCATGCGGTCTGTCGCCAGCAACTGGGCGCTGGTGCTGGCGGGGATGCTGATGGTGGTCACCACCACGGTGATGTTCTACATGATCACCGCCTTTACCCCGACCTTTGGTAAAACGGTGTTGATGATGAGTGACAAGCAGGCGTTCCTGGTGACGCTCTGTGTCGGTGTCTCAAACCTCATCTGGCTGCCGCTGATGGGGGCGTTGTCGGACCGCGTCGGTCGCCGTCCGCTGCTGATCATTTTTACCCTGCTGATGATTGTCACCACCTGGCCGGTGCTGCACTGGCTGGTGGGATCGGCCAGCTTCGCTCACCTGCTGGAAGCGGAACTGTGGCTGTCGTTTCTCTATGCCAGCTATAACGGTGCGATGGTGGTCTATCTGGCGGAGATCATGCCTGCTGAAGTGCGCGCTGCCGGTTTCTCCATGGCTTACAGCCTGGCGACGGCGCTGTTTGGCGGCTTTACGCCTGCCATCTCCAGCTACCTGATCCATGCCACCGGTGACAAAGCGATGCCGGGCGTCTGGCTGACCTTTGCCGCAGTCTGTGGGTTAATCGGCACGTTGCTGATTGGCCGGATGGTGAAGCAGTATCAGACCCGTCACAGCGGCACGCCGGTCAGTGCTTCACTCTAAAACGACAAATCGACCACCACGCTGTCGCTGTAGTTTCCGGCTGGCGGCGTGTTCTGCGTGGTCAGGATGCGCGCGGTGTAGTTAAAACCGCGCGTCAGTCCATCCGTGGATACCGCCGTCGAGGTGGTACTGCTCCAGCGTTCAGTGCCTGCCGATCCCCAGCGATTGCTGGTGGTGCTTTTATAAATTTCATAGCTCAGCCGATTCGCGCCGCTCGCCATATTCCTGACGCTGCCCACCGGATAACTGCCGTTGCTCAGCCCGACGGTATAGGTGCTGCCTTTGCTGCACAACACGTTGATGGTCTGTGATACGGCGGAGAAGCTGCCGACCAGCGGCGCGCTGCCAAAGCTTATATTCGGCGCGGTGATGGTGGTGCAGTCATTGGTAAGAATGGCGGTGATATTAATCGGGATGACACCGCTGCCGTTCTGCTCGCTTAAACAGATATTGCCAATCGCAACGCTGGTGCAGATGCGATAAGTCACGGCCATATTCAGCGTCAGCTGGTAGGTCCCGGCGGCGACCACCTGACCGGGAACGGTGCGCAGATAGACCGGGATGGCGAAGTTAAGGCTGCCCAGCAACCCCGCCAGGTTGATCAGGGTCTGCGAACCATAGACAAATGGCGTGCCGCCAATCGTCAGTTCGGTAGCGCAGGCCGTGTCGGTGCAGAGCCGCACCGGCACATTATCGCTGCCGGTATCACCGCTGCGTTTCAGCGTACCGCGCGTGCCGTTGCTATTGGTCGCGCCCGTCAGCTGAAAGGTGATCTGGTTATTGCCCAGCAGCGACAGCCCGGCACCCGCGCCACAGTTGACGTTGGCATTCGTGGTGGTGGAACTGACGGTGGTGTTAGCCACAAAGGTTGTGACTGAACCGAAACTGGCGGTCGATGCGGGCAGGGCGCAGGCGGCGTAGCCCAGCGACGGCAGTAACAGCAGCAGGCCAGCCAGTATTACAGATTTCATCATGGTCGGTTTCCGGACGTAAATGATTCAGCGGGAGAGGGGGCGCTGCCTGCGGCAGGGGCGGGCAGCGCACAGGTCAGGGGGCCGTAAGTTTTCAGCGCCTGCGGCTGACCGCTGGCGATGCGCAGTTCGGTTTCGCACTGGCGGCCATCGGGCGTCACCACCTGCATCGGGTTACTGGCGGCGAGATCTTCCATCCAGACGATGCCATCCCAGCCGACATACTCTGTGGGATGATCGGGACGCTGCACCAGGCTTGATACCGGCAGCGGCTGGCCCTGCGCATCGACCAGGATTACGCTGGCTGAGCGCAGTTTCTCCACCGGGAAGTTGAGCAGATAGCCGCTCTGGCGTTTCACCGCAAAGCGCTGCTCAACCCGTGGCGTGGTCATATCTGCCGGCAGGTCGAGGGTGTCGATATCATATTTGGCCGGGTAGTAGCTGCTGATGGCGGGCACCAGCAGATAACCCTGTTGATTGGTGCGTCCCATCGACTGATTCTCGTAGCGCACGTTAACGTCGGGATAGTTGGTCTTCACCAGCACAAAGGCGTCGTTGATCTCGTTAGCGGCAAAGACGCTGTTGTCCATTAACACCAGCGCACCCGAGAGATCGGCCCACTGGGTGAGGTTATCATCATCGCCATAGAAGCCCGCCGAGGTGTCAATCTGGTTGTTGCGATAGCGCAGACTGCCCTGACGATAATCGCCGCTGTCTCCGCTCTGATTCGCCCAGGAGGCATCCCAGGCGAACCCGCCGTCGCTGGGCATGGCGCGTGAGGCATAAACGCGCTGACTGTCGCGGCCACGCTGGTCGCGTTCGTTGCTGAGGGCAACGCTGCCCTGTTCGCCAAACGGGATCACCAGCGAAATCGCCCCGGTCCAGCTTTTCTCCTGCTGATCGCGGCTGGCCGAGACATAGAGGCTGCTGTTACCCCACAGGTTTTTACTCCATGAGAGGTTCCACAGCCGGGTGCGATCGCCCTGACCGTCGGTGATGTCGATGAAGGCGGCACCGACGCTGCCAAAGCGGTTCAGCGAGACGCTGGCGCTGTACTGAGCACTGCGGCGTGAGAGTGCGTAGCGGCTATCCGCCTGGCTACCGGCACGGCTGCCGACCAGCGCCAGATTGCCGAAGTCGCTGCTGCGCTGGGTCTGTTGAGTGCCGATGTTGAACCAGCGGTTGTTGTACTGATATCCCCAGCTATATTGCCTGCCGCTCTCGCCATCGAGCTGACTTTGCGCCACCGCGCCGTTGACCACGCCCCAGCTGCCGACGCGCAGCTGACCACCCAGCCCGCCCATCGCCAGCGTTTCGCTGCCTTCGGCGTGGCTCTCCAGCGTCAGCCAGTCGGTCATACCGTAACGATAAGAGCCGCTGGCCGCTGCCTCACCATAATCGAAGTTCTTTATGCCGTAGTTTTCGCGGATTGCCCCGGCAGAGAAGGCGTAGTCCGACAGCCCCGATTTCAGCAGGTTACTGGAGACGTAAAACGGCATGGTGGTGGTGACACGGCGGCCAACCGCATCGGTGGTGGTGATCACGGCATCACCTGCGCCGTTAACGAATGGCACATTGGTCATCGACCAGGGGCCAGGCTGCACATTCGCCTGGCTGGAGCGATAGCCGTTGATAAAGAGATCGACGGTGGAAGGCACGGCGGCCTGACCGGAAAAAGCGGGCAGCGGATAGGTCACCAGATCGGGACGGACGCTGAAGTCGCGACCGACGCGGATGCCACCGAGCCGCACGCTGCTGCTCCAGGCCAGCGAGTCGGTGACCAGATCGCCGACTCGCCAGCTTACCGCCGCATTCTCATCTTCATTGCTCCACCAGGTGTCGTAGCGGATATAGCCATCATCCTGATAAGTCGTACTGCCTTCCAGCTGCTGTTGCCAGACGCCGTTAGTGGAGAAATGACCGGCATCACCAAACAGCCTTAGTTCGTTCCAGGCGGACAGGCGGGAGCCACTGTTATCCGTGCGGCTGGCGTAAAGATCATAATTAATCAGCGCGCCGCTGCTGGTACGGCCCGGATAGCGCGGTCCGTTCTTCGCCTCGCCAATCACCTGACCGGGCAGCCACTCAGGCGGTACGGTCAGCAGCAGACGCTGTCGCGCAGCGTCATACTCCACTTTGATGGGTTGCAGGCTGCTGACATCGACCTGCGGCTGCTGGCCCAGCTTATCCGCTGGCAGGCCGGCACGCTGCAGATCGCCACTGCGAATCCAGAAATGACCGTCGCGCTGCTCTGCCGGCACAATATTGCCGTTCTCCTGCTGGTTAATCACCAGCTCCAGCATATATTGCTGACCGTTGCTGCTGGTCTGCAGGCTGGGCGGCGGGGGCAGGGATGAGTAAGTCTCCGCCAGCACAGGATCCGGCGTAAAAGCGTAAATAACGCTGGCCACGGCCAGCGCGCAGGGATGCAGGGAAAACGGTCTCATTCAGCGCTTACTTCTGGGCAGCGCTACGCCACTGGCTCTTGTTAACCTCTGCGGTGAGTTCGCCGCTCACCGGCGAGGTGAGCGGCCAGCGGTGATAGCTGTCAGCCAGCACATAGCCGTATAAGCCTTCGACCAGTTTGCGACCGCCAATCGCCACATTGCTCAGCCGGGCGTGACCGCTGCC
This sequence comes from Pantoea sp. Ft-CA_14, assembly GCF_024520875.1. Taxonomy (NCBI): domain Bacteria; kingdom Pseudomonadati; phylum Pseudomonadota; class Gammaproteobacteria; order Enterobacterales; family Erwiniaceae; genus Pantoea; species Pantoea sp. Ft-CA_14. Next base: position 162,434 of record NZ_JALNPM010000005.1, read on the forward strand.
GCTGTTGGTTAACTGGAGCCAGCGCCTGCCGCCCTCGCTGACCTGTTGCCAGCGCAGAGCCGGGCGAGCGCTGTCTGTGTTCAGCCCGGTACCGTAAACAAACAGCGGCACCGAATAGCGCATCTGAAAGGTCAGCCCGGCCTGATTCTCGCCGGGATTTCGCGGGGTCGGGATCTCATCCAGCACCACCCGATAGGCCAGCTCTTTACCGGCCGCAGGCGGCGTCTGTTTAATCAGCCTGACCAGCTGTTTCTGGCCTGGCTCCATTCGCACCATCGGCGGGCTGGCGACCACCTGCTGCTGAGTCTGATACTGCTCCTGGCCATTGTTCTGCTGCCAGCTGAAGACGCGGATCTGCATCATGGTGGTGCTGTTACCGCGATTCTCCAGCCAGAGTTCGCTGGCTTTCTCTTCAGGATTAATGGCGGGATCGATGGGCCAGATCATGACCGAATTCGCGGCGAAGGCCGGGGAGAGCAGGGTGGAACTTAGCAGCAGCAACAGGGCGCGCAGTGGCTTCATGATCATATCCTTGTTTTCTATCACCTCACCAGCTCAGGGTGACGGTCAGCGTGTCGGTATAAACGCCGGCGCGCGCAGTGCCGGGCAGTTGTAGCTGACCGTAGATCGGCAGCGTAATGTTATTGGCATTGCTATAACTCAGCGGCACCGCCTGGTTCACCGGGATCACCGTGGTGCGGCTGGCGTTGCTAAAGAGCGTGTAGGGAACGGTGTTGCTGAAATTGGGCAGCTTCAGGTTACGGGTCGTGGTGAAATTGTTGCCCTGATTAATGCTCATGCTCAGCGTGGTGCCCGGCGTACAGGCGAGATTAATCGAGGTGCTCTGCAGAAAGCTGGCGTTGACGGTATTCGCCGCCACGCCAGACTGCGTACCGAAATTAAGCGTGCCAAAGACGCCGGTATTGGTACCGGATATCACGCAGCCTGCCACAATCGACGCGGTAACCTGGAAGGTGCTGGTTGGCAGACTCCAGGCGCTGATACTCCCTGTCAGCAGGGGCAGGCCGCATGCGATCGTCAGGCAGGATCGCCAGAGAACCACCCGTATTTACCTGCGACAGCAGTTAATAGTTCACGGCAACGTTAATCGTGTCGGTATAGGTTCCGGCAGGGATCAGGGGATTGAAGCCGCCGCCGACCACCCGGCCATAGATGGCGTAGTTGGTCCCCAGCGTCGGATCGGTGGTACCGCTGGCGGCGATAGGCGTATTGTTGGCGATCGCCGTGGTAAAGGAGGCATCACTGTAGAGGGTATAGGCGATGCCCTGCGCATTATCCGATCCCAGCACCAGATAACGCGGCGATGCAGAGGCGGTGCCGTAGATGGTCGCCGGTGCAGTATTGCTGCTGGTGACCACCACGTTGTAATCCTGACCAGTGGTGCAGCGCACAAAAATACCGTTACCAGCCGCACCGACCAGTGTGGCGTTCAGGGTATCGAAAGTGGCTGCGCTGCTACCAAAGTTCAGGGTACCGAAGTTAACGCCCGCCGTAGCCGACTGGCCGTTCACCAGACAACCGGTGGTCAGGGTTAACGTGGCATTGATGGTTCCCGAGGTCGTCGCCGCCTGGGTTAATGACGGAATAGCGACAGTTAATCCTGCAGCGGCAAACAGAAAAAGCTTGAGTTTCATAATATTTCCTTACGGATTATCCAGAGTCAGTGCTTTTTCACCCGGTGTTTATTAACGATTCAACCCAAAATAAAGGAAATAAAATAACAAGGTAGGCAGTGCCGCTATCTTAAGAAAAATATTAGACTTAAGAATGCTGATTTATATCAGTTTTACTTACTATAGATCAGTTAAAGCGTTACGCGAAGCCTTGCTATTTATTTTTGATTAATCAAAACGTCACTCCGGCCGATAACCCAGTAACAGCAAGGCGCGAAGACGAGGCGATAAAACAAAATTCTTTGTTTTTTCGGTATCTGGCATGCTTTCTGCTTCGGTGATATGTTCCTGTACCAATCAGACATAATAACGGTTTACCGGCTTGCTCTGCGGGCGGCTAATAAGATGCAGGTTATAAATGGCCAGCGTCGGCGGGCGCGTTTTGCCTGACCTTCAGGACCACAAAATACCGAAATTTAATCACTTTCACCCATCGGGTGTTTTCAGATCACTTATCAGACTGTACACAGCACCCGTTTCTCCGCGGGTGGTGAGGAGTTGCACATGTTGCCTGTCACCTGGGATAGCGTCCTGATCTGCGTTTCGCTGATCGTGGCGTTCATTGCCTCTTTTACAGCCCTGGATACCGCCGGACGAGTGGCGGTATCCCGTGGCTGGAGCGCCCGGTTCTGGCTATTGGTGGGCGGCATCGCAATGGGGATTGGCGTCTGGGCAATGCACTTTATCGGGATGCTGGCGATGATGATGCCGATGATGATGCGCTATGACACGCGACTGACGATCCTCTCGCTGCTGGTGGCGATCCTGGCGTCTGTGCTGGCTTTTGGCCAGACGGTGGGTGGCCTGCATCTCACCCGCCAGCGGCTGCTGCGCGGCACGCTGATCCTGGGCGCGGGTGTGGTGGTCATGCACTATCTTGGTATGTATGCCCTGCTGATTGAACCGCAACCGGAGTGGAATGCGCTGCTGGTGGCGCTCTCTGTGCTGATTGCGTTTGCGGCCTCTGGCCTGGCGCTGTGGCTGGCCTTTCATCTGCGCCAGGGCGATCATCATCTGATGCTGATGCGCGGGCTGGCCTCTCTGGTCATGGGCATCGCCATCGCCGGTATGCACTATGTAGGTATGGCGGCAGCAGAGTTCAGCCACAGCAGTATGATGCAGCCGCACGGCGTCAGTAATGCGGGCCTGGCGGTGTGGGTAACGCTGATTACCCTGACTATTCTGGGTATCACTCTGCTGAGTTCGATGCTGGATGCGCAGCTGCGCGCCGCGCGTCTGGCGACCCGCCTCAATCGCGCTAACCAGGAATTGCGTCAGCTGGCGATGCATGACAACCTGACCACGCTGCCCAATCGTGTAATGCTGGAGCAGCAGCTCGATCTCGCCATTAAACAGGCGATGCTTAATGAGCATCGCTTTGCCGTGATCTATATGGATCTCGATGGCTTCAAAGCGGTCAATGACACATGGGGACATCATGTCGGTGATCGGTTGCTGGTGGCGGTGGCGGAACGGCTGTGCAGCCAGCTTAGCAACACGATGCTGCTGGTGCGTCTGGGGGGCGATGAATTTGTGCTGATGGCTGAGTGCGATATCAGCGCAGCCCGCCAGCTGGCGCAAAAACTGGTTAAAGTCATCAGTTCGCCGTTTGAACTTGACCGCTATGTGCTGCACGTTTCACTCAGCGCGGGCATTGCGATCTTTCCGCTGCACGGTCGCAACCGGCAGGAGCTATTGTTTAATGCTGATGCGGCGATGTACCACACCAAACACAGCGGACGAAACGGCTGGTGCCTGTTTGAACCGGCCATGAGCGCCGCGACGCAGCATCAGCTGGAGCTGGCGAACGATCTGTGGGAGGCGATAGAGCGCGAGCAGATGCGGCTGTTCTATCAGCCCAAATTCTGTTCCGGCGGCACCAGGTTAATAGGATTCGAAGCGTTGTTGCGCTGGCAGCATCCGCAGCGCGGTTTACTGACGCCTGAGCTGTTTCTGCCGCGCGCCGAAAAAACCGGTCAGATTATTGCGCTGGGTAACTGGGTGATCGGGGAGGCCTGCCGTCAGCTCAGGATATGGCACAGCCAGGGCCACAGTGACTGGACAGTATCGGTGAATCTCTCCGCGTTGCAGTTTCACCAGCGTGATTTGCTGACTATCCTGACGCAGACCCTGGCGCGTAACCAGTTGCCAGGCAGCGCGCTGATGCTGGAGATCACTGAAGCGATTGCCATGCACGATCCCGCTTTCAGCCAGCAGCGCATTCGTGAATTGCAGCAGGCGGGTGTCAGCGTCGCGATTGATAACTTCGGCATCGGCTATGCCAACCTGCTGCATCTCAAAGATCTGGATGCCAGTGAACTCAAAATTGATCGCAGCTTTATCAACTGCCTGCGGCCCGGCAGTGAAGATGCGACCGTAGTCAGCGCCATGCTGACCCTGGCGCAGAGCCTCAATCTGCGCATGGTGGCGGAAGGGGTGGAGACTGAAGAGCAGCAGCATTTGCTCACCAGCTTAGGCTTTGATGCGTTGCAGGGCTATCTGCTGGGCAAGCCGACGCCAGCAGACCGGGTTGAGGCGCTGAGTTTTCCCTCACTGCGACAGCCGGTGGCGTCACTGTCCGGCTGATAGCGCTGACAGCAACGATAGATTTCATCACTCAGAATGAGTGGAAGGATGCAGGGTTCGCGGCTCATTAACCGCCGGGCTGTGCCGATAACTAAGAGAATAATTTTAAAACCCTCTGCCCAACCACAAGCTCTGCTTTCGCGGGAATGCACTATGTTAGCGACCTCATACGACTCTTTTATCGTCATCGTCTCCGTTCTTGTCGCGATGCTGGCTTCGTTCACCGCCTTAGATATGGCGGGACGGGTGGTGCATTCAACCGGCAAAGTTGCGCTGGTCTGGCTGTTCGGCGGCGGTTTTTCCATGGGCATCGGCATCTGGGCGATGCACTTTATCGGCATGCTGTCGATGAACATGGAGATGGTCATGAGCTACAACGCCGGGCTCACCGCCTTTTCTGCAGCCATCGCGGTTTGTGCGTCGATATTTGCGCTGTGGCTGGTCTGCAATGGCGATCTGCCTTTGCCGCGCCTGGCAGGCGGCGCGCTGATCCTCGGCAGCGGCGTAGTCGCGATGCACTACACCGGCATGGCGGCGCTGATGTTCTCCCCCGGTATCGTCTGGAAATGGAGCTGGGTAGCGCTGTCGGTGGCGATCGCCCTGGCCGCCTCTGGCACCGCGCTGTGGCTGGCGTTTAACCTGCGGGAAGGACAGACCAGCCGGGTCACCCTGCTGCGCATTGGCGCATCGGTGGTGATGGGCTGTGCTATTGCCGGCATGCACTACACCGGCATGATGGCGGCAGAGTTTCCCGTCCACAGTCATCCGGTCGGGCAGGGCGTCAACAGCAACTGGCTGGCGATTCTGGTCACGGTGGTCACTATTTCGATTCTGGGCATTACTCTGCTGGTGTCGATGCTGGATGCGCGGATGCAGGCGCGTACCTCGATTCTCGCCAGTTCGCTGGCTGAAGCCAATCGCGAGCTGGCACAGCTGGCGTTGCACGACAACCTGACGCGGCTGCCTAACCGCATCCTGCTGGAGGATCGGCTGGAGCAGGCGATCAACAAAGCGAACCGTGAGCAGAGGCAGTTTGCCCTGATGTTTATGGACCTCGATGGGTTTAAGGCGGTCAACGACGCGTTCGGACACCACATTGGCGACAGTCTGCTGGTCGGCGTGACCGAGCGCATGAGCGAGCAGATGACCGGCTACTTCACGCTGGCGCGGCTCGGCGGTGATGAGTTTGTGCTGCTGGTGGAGATCGACGATCCCAATGATGCGGCGGCCATCGCCGATAAGCTGGTCAAAGCGGTGGATCGTCCGTTTGATATCTCACGCTATGAGCTGGTGGTATCGCTGAGTCTTGGCATCGCGGTCTATCCCGGCGATGGCGTGGATGAGCGCGAACTGATGTTCAACGCCGATGCGGCGATGTACCACACCAAAAATAATGGCCGCAACGGCTACACCTTCTTTCAGCCTTCAATGAACATTCAGGCCCAGAGCCAGCTTCAACTGAATAACGATCTCTGGCAGGCGCTGGATCATGATGAACTGCGCCTGTTCTATCAGCCAAAATATTGCGCGCCGAGCGGTCCGATTCTCGGTTTTGAGGCGCTGCTGCGCTGGCAGCATCCGCAGCGCGGCCTGCTGTCGCCCGATAAATTTCTGCCAATGGCAGAAAAGACCGGAATGATTGTCAATATCGGCAACTGGGTAATTCATGAAGCCTGTCGCCAGCTGCGCCAGTGGCATCTGCAGGGCCATCCGCACTGGTCGGTGGCGGTGAACCTGTCGGCGTTGCAGTTTGAGCAATCGAATCTGGTGAAGACGGTGGTGGATGCGCTGGAAAAACATCAGATTCCGGCCGAACTGCTGACGCTGGAGGTGACGGAAACCACCGCGATGCGCGATCCCGATGAGAGCGTGCGTATTCTGACTGAGCTGACCCAGCTCGGGGTGAAAGCTTCAATTGATGACTTTGGCACTGGCTACTCCAGCCTGCTCTATCTGAAACGGCTACCGGCCAGTGAACTCAAGATTGACCGGGCCTTTGTGAACGAGCTGCAGCATCACACAGAAGATGCCACCATCGTGTCGGCGATAGTGGCGCTGGCGCAGTCGCTGCAATTGAAAGTGGTGGCCGAAGGCGTTGAAACCGCTGAGCAGCAGGCCTTCCTGACCAGCCTGGGCTGTAATACGCTGCAGGGCTATCTGCTGGGCAAGCCGGTTCCCCCGGAGCGGGTGCCGGAGCTGGCTGATTATGTGGTGGCAGAAATTGAAGAGGCAATTGCGGAAGTGAGTCTTAATGCCGAAGCCGAAGCCGAAGCCGAAGCCGAAGCCGGGCAGCCGCAGGTCGCTGTGATCTGACCTGCCTGAAGCCGTGAAGAATCAGCGCAATCGGATAAAGCGATTCGCGCCGCCTGTCATTGGTCGCCGTGCGTGGTAAAGTCTCGCGGTCAGACTATTCACGGTCAAACAAGGAGAGGTCACCCGTGGCGAAATACCAGCGATTGATGGATGAGATTCAGCAGCAGATAGAGGCCGGCATCTGGCTGCCGGGCACCCGTCTGCCGTCATTGCGTCAGCAGGTCGCGCAACAGGGCGTCAGCCTGATGACGGTGCTGCATGCCTATGAGTTGCTGGAGAGTCAGGGCTGGATCGTCTCCCGTCCACAGTCGGGTTACTACGTTGCACCGCGTGCCTTAGCACCCGCGCCGCTGAGCGTGGCGATCAGTGAACAGGTCGATATCAACGACTTTGTGTTTGATGTGCTGCAGGCCACGCGCGATCCGGCCATCGTGCCGTTTGGCTCCGCCTTTCCCGATCCCGCACTCTTTCCGCAGCGCCAGCTGATGCGCTCGCTGGCTAACGTCTCTCATCATCTGACCCCAACCGATGCGCTGCACAATCTGCCGCCCGGCAACGCCACGCTGCGACAGCTGCTGGCGCAGCGCTATGCGCGTCAGGGCATCACCCTGTCGCCGGATGAAATTGTCATCACCAGCGGAGCGCTGGAGGCGCTGAACCTCAGTCTGCAATCTCTGACCGAGCCGGGCGATTATGTGGTGATTGAACAGCCGAGTTTTTATGGCGCGCTGCAGGCGATAGAGCGGCTTAAGCTCAAGGCGCTGGCGATTCCGGTCGATGCCAGAAATGGCATCGACCTCGTCCAGCTGGAGGAAGCACTGCAGCGCTGGCCGGTGAAAGCCTGCTGGCTGATGACCACCCTGCAGAATCCGCTGAGCGTAACCTTAACGCCGGAACGCAAACAGCAGCTGGTCGCACTGCTGGCGCGTTATCAGGTGCCGATGATTGAAGATGATGTCTATGCCGAACTCTGGGCGGGTGATGCGCCGCCGCTGCCGGCGAAAGCCTGGGATCGCCAGGGGAACGTGCTGCACTGCGGCTCATTTTCAAAGTCGCTGGTGGCAGGATTCCGGGTCGGCTGGGTCGCGGCGGGGCAGCATGCGCAGCGTATTCAGCGGCTGCAACTGATGAGCACGCTCTCTACCAGTGCGCCGATGCAGCTGGCGCTGGCCGATTTTCTTGCCACGCGGCGTTACGACACCCATCTGAAGCGGCTGCGGCAGATTCTGGCGAAGCGACAGCAGATGGTGCGCCAGGCGTTAATGAAGGTGCTGCCGCCGCAGGCCACGGTCAGCGAAGCGCGTGGCGGCTATTTTCTCTGGGTGACGCTGCCGGAAAGCATCAATACGACCCGGCTCTATCAGCGGGCGCTGGCTCAGGGGATCAGTATTGCACCGGGGCAGCTATTTTCGGCAGGTGAGCAGTTCAGGCACTGCTTCAGGTTAAATACCGCCTGGCCGTGGGATAGTCGGGCCGAGGCGGCAATCGTGAAGCTGGGTCAGCTAATGGCGGAAGGATAGGCGGATTAAACCCGCGCCGCTTCCTGATGGCCCCAGGTCAGGTAGTAGACATCATAGAAGTCCACTTCCCCTTTTTGTGTCAGCAGACGCTGGATACCGCTCTTCACGCGTTCTGGTGTCTCAGGCAGCGACAGAATGCGTGAGATTGCCTGTTCGCGTACCGGCTGAATGTAATACCACTCGCCGTTGTAGCAAACGCGCAGATCGAGGGCATCGATATCTTCAAAGCGATATTTCGGGTTGATATCCAGCAGCATCAGCACACTCATCACCAGCACAAACACGGTGGCAAACCAGAAGGCGGGCCAGCCGAGCATCTCGGTGGTGAAAATCAGCGCCACGCACAGGCCGTAGCAGAGATACATTACTGCCCAGAGACCAGGGTGGTTCTTCAGAAACGAGAGGCTGAAACGCGGCAAATTGTCGCGACGTTCTTCGCGGTTAAGCAGGGCGATCTCGTCAATCAGGATTTGTTTAATAGCGTCCATTTGTTACCTCACTGTCATCTGTTAGCTATTACAACAGATAACAGTCAAGCATATCAGAAACAGATCTGTGCTTTTTTTATATAACAGTTTATACGACAGTGACCGGGGCGTCGGGCTGTGGCGCCTTTAGACTTCCCGCCTGACATTTTGCAACACTTTGCCGCAGTAAGAACCGCTATCCGCCGTCGCGCAGGCACACTCCGACCCTATAGTTAACGACACATTTGGCTTTAGTCAGCAATATCAGTCAATTATCTCAATTGTGTCGTCTGGCGCACATTGCATTGTACCGCGGGTTTGCCACACTTAGAAAAACATCGGAGAACCTGTATGCGTGCCTCATCCTCCAGTCTGCTATTAATGATGTCCTTTGCCGCTGGCACCTTCTCGGCCGGGGCCTCTGACAATCCTCAGCATCTGATGCTCGCCAGCCCGTCGGGCGGTGTACCCAATAACCCGTTACCTCTGATTATCTGGCCGCGCGTGGTGCCGGAAGAGGAGGAGATCGCTGCGTGGTTTGAGAAAACCTTTGAGGAGAACGGCTGGCCACCCGCCTGGCGCTATCCGATCTTCCCATACACCCATTATCATCCTAATACCCATGAACTGCTGGGCGTCGCTGAAGGCTGGGCGGAAGTGCTGTTTGGCGGCGACAGTGGCCGGATGGTGACCCTGCGCGCAGGCGATGCAGTCCTTATTCCGGCGGGTGTCGGCCATCGGCAGGTCAGCGCCAGCGAAGATTTTATGGTGATAGGTGCCTATCCGCACGGGATGTCGCCGGAGACGCTGCGCGATGAGCCCGCGAAGCTGAAAATGGCCCAGGAGCAGGTGAAAAAAGTGCCGTTGCCGACGCAGGATCCCTTTACCGGCAAAGAGGGCGCATTAACCGAGATCTGGCAGCCGATTGCGGCGCTCACCGCCCAGCAGTAAGCCACGGGGCGAGCACGCCCCGATGCCGCTCCGCCAGCCCGGCTTTCGCGTCCCGTAAGCCGGGCTGTCACCGGGCTGTCATCAAACTGTCGTAGCGTTTTGCCCAGCATGTTAACGGCAAAGGCAGAGTAAGATGGCGGCAATATCGTTAACCGGACTGAGTAAAGCGTTCGGCGCCCAGCCGGTACTGGACGCGATTTCGTTACAGATTAATCAGGGCGAGTTTGTCGCCGTTCTTGGGCCTTCTGGCTGCGGCAAAACCACCCTGCTGCGCCTGCTGGCCGGCTTTGAAACGCTCGACAGCGGTGAAATCCGCATCGGTGAACGGCAGGTTGCCGCAGACGGGCTGCACCTGCCGCCGGAAGCCCGCGAGCTCGGCGTGGTGTTCCAGAACTACGCCTTGTGGCCGCATATGACGGTCGCGGAGAACGTCGGCTACAGCCTGAAGGTGAACGGTGTGGCGCGCGCAGAACGCGAACTGCGCACCACCCAGGCCCTGACGCTGGTCGGGCTGGATCGCTTCGCCGACCGCCGACCCGCCGATCTCTCCGGCGGTCAGCGCCAGCGCGTGGCGCTGGCTCGCTGCCTGGTGGCACGGCCGACGCTGGTGCTGCTGGATGAGCCGCTGGCTAACCTCGATGTCCATCTGCGCACCACCATGGAAGAGGAGTTCCGCCGCTTCCATCGCCACAGTGGCGCCACCTTACTCTATATCACCCACGATCAACGCGAAGCGATGGCACTGGCCGACCGCATCGTGGTGCTCGAACACGGCAGAGTAATGCAGTTCGCCAGCCCGCAAACCCTGTGGCGCGAACCGGCTAATGAGATGGTGGCGACCTTTATTGATGAGGGGCGGGTGCTGCCGGTCAGCGACATTGAGCCGCTCGATCCGGGTCAGGCAACCGCCACGCTCTGCGGGCTGCGGGTTTTGCTGCGCTGCTCGCCTCACCAGCGCCCGCTGCCGCACGGCAAAGCCAGCTTCCACAGCGTCAGTTTTCACCTCGCCACTGAGGGAGAGCGGCAGTTTGCCGCCCGCGTTGAGCGCATTATCTTTCGCGGTGGCTACCATCAGATCAACCTTCGACCGCTTAATCAACCGGATGTCAGCCTGTCGCTGACGCTTAATGATGCTGCATTACTGGCGGTGGATGACACCGTCGGCGTCGCCGTCGATGACGGCTGGATTCTTCCTGCATAAAGGGTTTCAGAAACCATGAAAACGGCTTTTCGTACTCCGCTTCACGCGCTGTTGTTGCTCTCGGGCCTCGCGGCCTCAACCCTGTTGCAGGCGGCCGACGCGCCCGGCGGCAAGCTGGTGGTTTACACGTCGCAGGCACCTGAAATTGCGCAACAGACCATCGATGCGTTTAAGGCCGCGTATCCGGCGGTGGAGGTGGAGTGGACCCGCAACGGCACCACTCAACTGATGAACGTGCTGCGCACGGAGATGATGAGCGGCCAGGTCAAACCCGATGTGCTGCTGGTGGCCGACGCGATCAATCTGGGCGCGCTCAAGAAAGAGGGGCAGCTCTATTCATATCCGGCCGCCCCGGTCAGCCACCTTAAGCCTGCCTATTACGATGCGGATAAAACCTTTTTCGGCACCAAAATTATCGCCACGGTGATCGCCTATAACACCCAGCGTGCGAAGCCGGTCAGCAGCTGGAAAGCGCTGGCAGTAGAAGAAAACAGAGGCCAGATTGCGGTCCCCAGTCCCCTCTATTCCGGTGCGGCGCTCTATAAGCTGCATACCGATATCCATACCCCGTCGATTGGCTGGGCGTTCTATCAGCAACTGGCCGCCATCGGCATTGCGCCACAGGGCGGTAACGGACCGGCGCTGAAAGCGGTTGCCAGCGGCATGGATAAGTATGGCGTGATCACAGATGCCGATATTATCCGCGCCAAAAAGCAGGGATCGCCCATCGATCTGGTCTATCCGCAGGAGGGCGTCTCCTATGTGACCGAGCCGGTGGCGATCATGAAGTCGGCGCATAATCTGCCGGCCGCCAAAGCCTTTGTTGATTTCATGCTGTCGGAAGCAGGACAGCAGCTGGTGGCGAAGCAGGGCAACCGGCCGGTCGATGCCCGCGTGGCGGCACCCGGTGGCTTTGCGCCGATTGAGCAAATCACGCTGCTGACGCCGGACGTGGCACAAGCGGTGGCCGAGGATGCTCAGGTCCGCGAAACCTTTACTGAACTGTTTGGCGGCTGATCGTGAGCGTGCTGGGCAACGAATGGCGAAGAGGCCAGGCCGCCAGGCATCGCAGATGGCGGGCGGAACCGCTGGTGCTGGGCATACTGGTGCTGGTGATCGGCCTGCTGTCGGTGGCACCCTTTGCCCGGCTGATGGGAACCGCGCTGGCACCGGATGGCATACTGGATAGCGATCGCCTGCTGAGATTGCTGACCAGCCGGCGGGTACTCAGTGCCACGCTGAATACCCTGGCGATCGGCATCAGCGCGACGTTGCTGTCGCTGCTGCTGGGAACGGTGGCCGCCTGGCTGGTGGCGCTCACCGATTTGCGTGCCAAAGCGGCCTGGGTATTCGCCTTTATCCTGCCGCTGATGATCCCGCCGCAGGTGACTGCGCTGGCCTGGATACAGGCGCTGGCACCGGGCAGTCTGCTGGCCACAGCGGTGAATGCGCTGGGCGGGACATGGCTGGCACCCGGTCAGCAACCGCTCTATTCCGCGACCGGCATGGTACTGCTGCTGGGTCTGCACAATGCGCCGCTGGTGTTCCTCACGGTGCGGGCTGGCCTGCGTCGACTCCCCGCCGAACTGGTGGAGGCGGCCCGCATCAGCGGCGCATCACCCCGGCAGATTCTGTTCACGGTGATCCTGCCGCTGGCGCGCCCCGCGATCTTCGCCGGGGCGGGGCTGGCGTTTGTCGCTGCGGTCGGGAATTTCGGTATCCAGGCGATGCTGGGTATTCCGGCGCGGGTGCCGACGCTGATTACGCTGGTTTATCAGAAGCTCAATACCCTCGGCCCCGGTGCGCTGCCCAATACCGCCGTCTACTCGATGCTGATTGCGCTGATCACCCTCGCCGGGATGCTGATTAGCGGCTGGCTGGGCGGACGACGCGATGTCCGGGTCAGCGGATCGCCACGACCCTGGCACCAGCCGCTGCGGCGCGCGCGACTGCCGGGCGAAATCATCGCCTGGCTGTGGATGGTGATCACCTTGCTGCTGCCGCTCAGCGCATTGCTCACCACCGCCTTAACCCGCGGTTTTGGTCAGGCTCTGAACTGGCAAACCCTGACGCTGGAGAATTTTCAGCAGGCGCTATGGGGCTATCCGGCGATACGGCAGGCGTTCTTTACCAGCCTGTGGCTCACCGGCCTGACGGCGCTGCTGCTCAGCGTCATGGCACTGTTCCTGGCTTTCTTTCTCAGCTGGCATCGTACCCGGCTGGTGCGGGGGCTGGGATTCGCCAGTGAGCTGACCTATGCGCTGCCCGGCATTGTCACCGGCGTGGCGGCGATGCTGTTTTTCCTGCGGCCGCTGCCGCTGCTGGGATTTTCCCTTTACGGAACGGTGTGGATTATTCTCGCGGCCTATCTGGCCAATTTCCTGGCGCTGGTGTTAAGGCCGACGCTGGCCGGGTTCGCGCAAATCGAACCGTCACTGGATGAGGCGGCGCGCTTATGCGGCGCGGGTCTGATGCGGCGGATGACTGACATCCTGCTGCCGCTGGCGGCGCCTTCTGTGCTGGCCGGTGCGCTGCTGGTGTTCCTCACCGCGCTGAATGAAATACAGGTTTCAGTGCTGCTGGTTACCGCGCAAACCCAGACGCTTGGCCCGACCATTATTTTCCTGGATGAAGGCGGATCGGCGCCGCTGGCGGCGGCGGTCGGATGCCTGATGATCGGGATCGTGCTGGGCTTAATGCTACTGGCCTCACGACTGACGCGCCGTCTGCCGCAGGGAGTCCTGCCATGGCAAGCCTGACGGTGATCAGCGGCGTCGGCGGAAAACTGCCTGCCGCTTTCCTGCTGGAGATAGAGGGATACCGTCTGTTATGGGATTTAGGTGCCGGGCCGGAGCCGGGCGTCCGGCCCGCAGTGGACGCCATCGGCCAGGTCGATGCGCTCTGCCTGACCCATTCCCATGTGGATCACGCGGCGGCGCTGGATAGCTGGGCCGACATCGGTTCACCGCCGGTCTATGCCAGTGAGATCACCTGGCAGCAGCTGGGCGAGGCTGGCGTGCCGGCTCAGGCGCGACACATCCTGCCATTGCGCGGCCAGTGCGCGCTGGGGCCGCTGAATCTCTTTACCGGTCGCAGCGGGCATTCGCCAGGATCGATCTGGTTTCATCTGCCGATTGCGGGTGGCATCACCTATATGGGCGACTGGAGTCGCGAATCGCTGCTGTTGCCGTTTGATTGCCCGCCACGCGCACGGCTGTTGATTACCGATGGTTCCTATGGCGACCGCAATCAGCGACTGGCGCAGCAGATCGATGCGCTGGCCCTGGCGGCACAAGGGGGCGCCGTGGTCACCGCGCCGCTGCACGGGCGCGGCCCTGAGATGGCGCTGCAGCTCAGCGCTCGCGGGCTGCCGGTGGTGATGTGTCCCCAGGTGCGCGAAGAGGTGGCGCAGTTGCTGGCGCTCAACAGCCTGCCCGCCGCGGCGATGCTGGCGCTGGCCCGGTTATTGCGCGTCGCAACACCCGACCACTGGCGACCGGATACGGTTATTGTCGCGGCGGATGCGGTGGCTGACAGCGGGCTGGCGGCGCAGCTCAGCCATCAGCCCGACTTTCGTCTGATCTTCAGCAGTCACGTTTCCAGCGGCACCCGTGCCTTTGAGATGCTGCAATCCGGCATGGCACGCTGGCTGCCGTGGAATGTGCATCCGCCACTCGACGATCAGCTGGCGCTGATCAGACAGACGGCGGCCCAGAAAGTGATCCCGGCGTTTGTCGCGCCGCAAGAGTGCCAGCAGCTGATGAGTCAAAGTCCGGCAATGCTCTGCTGGCAGCACCGTTATTCGCTCTCCTCGCGCTGGGAGCGGGTCGCCTGACGCGCCGCCACCGCGGAGTCATTGAACATTTACTCGCCGCTGCCGATAAACCCCTTATAAACACTGATTAATCTTCTTAATGCGCTTGTCATCTCAGCTCTTTTCGGCTGTAGTCTGCGCACGCTATTAAGAACATTCCTAAGCCGTCATCCGGCTACAGAGCAGCAGGCTAATCACAATGGATAATAACTCTGAGGTCATCTATCGCATGCTGGTACAAAGCGTGAATGATTACGCCATCACTATGCTAAAACCTGACGGTATCATCGGCAGCTGGAATCAGGGTGCTCAGCGCACGATAGGCTATACGCCAGACGAGATGATTGGCTGCAGCTTTGCCCTGTTGTATAGCGAAGAAGATCGCCGCCGGGGCCTGCCGCAGCGTGGGCTGGATATGGCTGCCACTGCCGGACACCATGAAAGCGAAGGCTGGCGCTATCGCAAAGATGGCAGTGCTTTCTGGGCACACGAGACGATCGACCCGATACGCAATGACGCCGGTCTGCTGGTGGGATACGCCTGTATTACCCGCGACTGCACTCAGCAGCAGGAGCAGCAGCGCAAAGAGCGGGAGCAGGAGATGCGCTTCCGCCTGCTGGTGGAGGGCGTTACCGATTACGCTATCTATATGCTCGATCATGACGGCAACGTGGTGAACTGGAATGCCGGGGCACAGCGCGCCAAAGGCTATGTGGCGGAAGAGATTGTCGGCCAGCATTTTTCCCGCTTCTACAGCGCCCAGGATCGCCTGAACCGTGTCCCGGAACAGAACCTGCAAACCGCTTATCGCACTGGCCGTTTTGAAGATGAGGGCTGGCGCTACCGCAAAGATGGCAGCGCCTTCTGGGCGCATGTGGTGATCGACACGATCCGCGACGATCAGGGCAAGCTGCTGGGCTACGCTAAAATCACCCGCGACTGCACCGAACAGCAGCGCGTCCGCAGCCAGCAACGGGAGCAGGAGCAGCGTTTCCGTCTGCTGGTTGAAGGGGTCACCGATTACGCCATCTATATGCTCGATGTCGACGGCGTGGTGGTGAACTGGAATGCCGGTGCGCAGCGTGCCAAAGGGTACAAAGCGGATGAAGTGGTGGGTCAGCACTTCTCGCTGTTTTACAGTTCCCAGGAGCGGCTGAACCGCATCCCGGAAGCGAATCTCGGTATCGCGCTTAAGACCGGCCGTTTTGAAGATGAAGGCTGGCGCTACCGCAAAGATGGCAGCGCCTTCTGGGCGCATGTGGTCATCGACGCGATCCACGATGATGACGGCAAGCTGGTTGGCTTCGCTAAGATCACCCGCGACCGCACGGAACGCCGTGAGCAGGAGCAGCAGGTGCTGCGCGCCAGGGATCTGGCTGAAGCCCAGAGCACCCAGAAAACCGCGCTCTCTAAATTCCTGGATAATATCATCGCCAACATTCCCTCCTGCGTGATTGTGGAAGATGCGATCACCCGCGAGATCCTGCTGGTTAACGATCGCACTCAGCAGCTGTTTGGCCTGTCGAAATCGCTGATCGTCAACAAGCGCCCGCATGAATGTATGTCGCCCGAACTCAGCGATTACTTTAATAATCTGGCGGATGTTGCGCTGCGCAGTGAGGGCATGCATGAGCGTGAGCAGTTGCTGATGACCGCCAGCGGCGAACGCATTCTGCATACCCGCGCCACCGCGATTAACGGTCAGGATGCGCGACGTAACTACCTGATGCTGCTGGTGGAAGATGTCACTGACCAGCGCGCTGCTGATGCCCGTATTCACCATATGGCGCACCACGACAATCTCACCAGCCTGCCGAACCGCATTCTGTTCCGCCAGCGTCTGAGTGAAGCCTTGCGCACTGCCGGTCAGATACAGCGCCAGACCGCCGCGCTCTGCCTTGATCTCGATAACTTTAAAAATGTGAACGATGCGCTGGGCCACCAGATTGGCGACGAGTTGCTGCGCAGTGTGGCTAAGCGTCTGCGTAACGCGCTGCGTGACCAGGATACTCTGGCGCGTATCGGAGGCGATGAGTTCGCCATCGTGCTGCCTTCGGTGGCCAGTAATGAAGAGGCGAGCATTGTGGCGCAGCGCCTGATTGAGGCGATTCGCCCGCCGGTCAACGTTGAAGGCCATAATCTGTCGGTCGGGCTCAGCGTGGGTATTGCGCTCAGCACCACCATTACCAATACGCCGGAGCAGCTGCTGCGCTGTGCGGACATGGCGCTTTATGAAGCCAAACGTAACGGCCGCAACCGCTATGAGCATTTCACGCTGGAGATGGACGATGTGGCGCGCAGTCGACGCCTGATAGAAAACGATCTGCGCGATGCGATTAGCGGCGGGCATCTGCGGCTCTACTATCAGCCCATCACCAACGGCGATAACCGCACCATCATTGGCTATGAGGCGCTGATGCGCTGGCATCATCCGATTCGCGGGCTGATCATGCCCAACGACTTCATCCCGATCGCTGAAGAGACCGGCCTGATTCATATGCTGGGGGCGTTTGCACTCTACGAAGCCTGTCGCGAAGCGGCGAGCTGGGAAGGGGAGCAGTCGGTCTCGGTCAACCTCTCACCGCTGCAGTTTAAAAACAGCTCGCTGGTGCCGGTGGTGGAAGGCGCACTGAAAGAGTCGGGTCTCGATCCGGCACGGCTGGAGGTTGAGATCACCGAATCAGTGCTGCTGGATGATTCGCTGGGTAATATCCGTACCCTGCAAAATCTCAAGGCGCTGGGCGTGCAGATTGCGCTGGATGATTTCGGCACCGGCTATTCGTCGCTGAGCTATCTGCGATCTTTCCCGTTCGACAAAATCAAAATCGACAAATCCTTTATCAATGATATGGGTGACAGCCGCGAGGCGCTGGCGATTATCCGCGCCATCACCGGCATG
This sequence comes from Pantoea sp. Ft-CA_14, assembly GCF_024520875.1. Classification (NCBI taxonomy): domain Bacteria; kingdom Pseudomonadati; phylum Pseudomonadota; class Gammaproteobacteria; order Enterobacterales; family Erwiniaceae; genus Pantoea; species Pantoea sp. Ft-CA_14. Next base: position 179,879 of record NZ_JALNPM010000005.1, read on the forward strand.
AGTCGCAGTCTTGATATCCAGATTACTGCCGAAGGGGTGGAGAGCGATGAGCAGTTCGCTAAGCTGCGCGATGAGGGCTGTACCCTGTTCCAGGGCTTCCTGTTCGGACGGCCTCAGCCGTCGGAACTGCGGCTGAAAACGCTGGGTTAATCCGCGCCGGGTTAATCCATACCGTGTTAATCCATACCGTGTTAATCATAGAGGCCATGCTGCTGGACCGGCGCATGGCTGAGATTATCGCGAATGCGCCGCACCGACTCGCGCACCACCAGCCTGCCATTCAGCAGCAGGCTGCCGGTGGGTGTGCCTGGATTCAGTCGCATCTCCTGCAACATTCTCACTGCCGCTGCGCCCAGCTCATCACGCGGCACCTGCACCGAGGTCAGCGGAATATCGTGGATAGCGGCCAGGTTAAAGCCATCCATACTCATCACCGAAATATCCTGCGGCACCCGCAGACCGGCCTGCTCCAGCGCAGTGACGGCGCCCGCCGCAATGTAATCACCGCTGGCGAGAATCGCGGTCGGGCGCAGCGCATCAGGACAGTGGCGCAGATATTCACTCAGCCGCTCCGCCGCTTCATTGCTGCTGAAGCTGTTCAGGGTCAGCAGATGCTGGCGGCTGTCAAACCGCAGGTTCATGGCATGCCAGGCGTCGCGCACCCCCTGCAATCGCTGCTCCATGGTGTAGCGGCGTAAGCAATGCAGCGACAGGATCTGCCGGTGTCCCTGCTCAAACAGATAGCGCGCTGAGAATTCACCAATCAGCTGATGATGGGGCGAGACCGAAGGCAGGCGCATTCGGCGATCGCGGGCGTTAATCAGCACGCAGGGTTTGTTCATCTCCGCCGCCAGCTGATGAATATGCTCATCATCAATGCCGATCAGCAGTGCCGCTTCGGTCTGCTGCATCTTGTCGATAAACAGCGCGGCATCACTTTCCACCTCCTCCAGCGGGCAGTAGCGCAGCCGCACCTCATGCGGCTCCACCGCCTGGCTGATCCCCTGAATCACTTTGTAGTAGAAGATGTCACTGCGTACATCAAAGGCGCGCGGCGGGGCAAAAACCATCAGGTTATTCAGCAGCATGCGACCACTGTGCAGGTTGTTTAGCACGCCCTGTTGCTGCGCCACGGCCAGCACTTTGTCACGGGTGGCGGGCCGGGTATTGGCTTTACCCGCCAGCACCCGCGACACCGTACTGATGGAGACGCCGCTGAGTGCCGCAATTTCGCTTACTTTCAGCCTTTGTTTCATTCTGTGATCGCCTTCAAATCTGCTAATGAAAAATTTTTCATAATCTGCTGAATCGCGTCAGATAAGCGTTTCAGTGCCATTTTCTGCCGGGATTCAGCCTGCCATGAAAAGCGTTGCAAAAAAGTGTCTGTACCCACGTTTCGCACTTTTCTAAGTTCGTTACAGGACACACGGTACGCCAGCAGGCGGTGTGCGTCATCAATGGCAATCAGGAGTGGCACAATGAGCCTCGAATCAACAACCAAACCCATCAGTGCATCCCGCACGGTGCGCGTGATTAAAAATTTACGCTGGTGGATGCTGGGAATGTTCCTGCTGGGTGTAACCGTCAACTACATCACCCGCAACTCGCTCGGCATTCTGGCACCGGAACTTAAAAACAGTCTGCACATGACGACCGAACAGTACTCCTGGGTGGTGGCGGCGTTTCAGCTGGCCTATACCCTGTTTCAGCCAATCTGCGGCTGGCTGATCGATGTGATCGGACTGAAAATGGGCTTCCTGATCTGTGCGCTGATCTGGTCGGTGACCTGTCTGCTGCACGCCGGCGCGGGAAGCTGGCTGCATCTGGCATTGCTGCGCTTTGTCATGGGCGCCTCTGAGGCGGCGGCAACGCCCGCGAACGCCAAAGCGATCGGTGACTGGTTTCCGAAAAAGGAGCGCCCGGTCGCGGCGGGCTGGGCGGGCGTCGGCTTTTCGATTGGTGCCATGCTGGCACCACCGATTATCTATGTCGCGCACATAACGTTTGGCTGGCAGGGCGCCTTTCTGCTGACCGGCGGGCTGGGCCTGCTGTGGGTTGCACTCTGGTGGTGGGGCTATCACTCGCCCGAGAGCCATCCTCGTCTCTCTGATGAGGAGCGGGCCTTTATTAATCAGGACAACGAAGCGATCGGGGAAAAACTGCCGTTCTTCACCGCGCTGAAAGTGATTGGTAAAGAGAAGAAATTCTACGGCATCGCCATCCCGGCTTTTCTGGCAGAACCAGCCTGGGCGGTCCTGAGCTTCTGGGTACCGCTCTATCTGGCCAATGAGCGCGGCATGGATCTCAAACAGATCGTGATGTTCGCCTGGCTGCCGTTTCTGGCCGCCGACCTCGGCAGCGTTGCCAGCGGCTATCTGACCAAAATCTATGTGCGCTGGTTTGGTCTCACCCGTGTGAATTCGATTGTCGCCAGTTCGGTGACCGGCGCACTGCTGATGGTCTCCCTGGCGCTGATGACGCTGGTAAAAGATCCCTGGCTGGCTATCGCCCTGATCTCCGTCGGTGGCTTTGGCCATCAGGTGATCTCCTGCATGCTGAGCGCGCTGGTGGTGGAGCGTTTTGATCGCCGCCAGATGGCCACGGTCAATGGCATGCGCGGCTCCTGCGCCTGGATCGCCAGCTTTATCTTCTCGCTGATTATCGGTGTCACCGCCGATACCATCGGCTTCAATCCGCTGTTTGTGGCGATGGGCTTCTTTGACCTGATTGGTGCCGTTTTCCTGGTGATGCTGGTCGCCGAACGCCGCCAGCGCCCTGCTAACCCATAAGGATATCGCGATGAAAACCCTGAAGAACTGGACGCTGCATCAGCAGGCCGATCACTTTGTTGAACTCAAGGTCGAAGATCGTCACTTCCTGCGGCTTTACGTGCTGGAGGATAAGCTGATGCGCGTGCTGCTGAAGCGCGACGGTGAGCTGGCGCTGAACCGCACCTGGAGCATTGCCCCTGTCAGCGACGTGCCCTGGCAGGGGCGGGATCGTGAGGCGCTGGATGGCTTTACGCTGCCAGCATTTAAGGTTGAACACGATGCGCAGCAGTTGTGCATCAGCACGCAACGGCTGCGTGTCACGGTGCATCAGCCGCTCTGCCTGAGCTGGGAGCAGTTTGATGGTGAGAGCTGGCAGCCGCTGGCCGCCGACCGTCACACCGGTGCCTATCTGCTCAATGCACACGGCGACGGGGTCGAGCACTATCAGCGTCGCCAGCCGCAGGATCGGGTTTATGGCCTGGGCGAGAAGAGCGGCGACCTGAACCGCGTTAACCGCCGTTTTGAGATGCGTAATCTGGACGCCATGGGCTACAACGCCGCCAGCACCGATCCGCTCTATAAACATATTCCGTTTACCCTGACGCAGCGCGATGGCGTCAGTTTTGGCCTGTTTTATGACAACCTGAGCAGCAGCTGGCTCGATTTGGGGAATGAGCTGGATAACTACCATCTCCCTTATCGTCGCTACCGCGCCGAGGCGGGCGATCTTGATTACTACATGATGCTGGGCCCGACGCTGCTCGACGTCACCAAAGCCTTTGTGCGTCTGACCGGTCGCACCCTGTTTCAGCCGAAGTGGAGCCTGGGCTACAGCGGGTCCACCATGCACTACACCGACGCGCCCGACGCGCAACAGCAGCTTCAATCCTTTATCCGTCTGTGTCGCGAGCATGAAATTCCCTGCGACTCGTTCCAGCTCTCTTCGGGTTACACCTCGATTAACAACAAGCGCTACGTCTTCAACTGGAACTACGACAAAGTCCCGAATCCCAATGCGCTGAGCGACGCGTTTCATACTGCCGGAATGAAGCTGGCAGCCAACATCAAGCCCTGCCTGCTGCAGGATCATCCGCGCTATCAGGAAGTGGCCGCGCAGGGGCTGTTTATTCGTGACTCTGAGCAGGATCGTCCTGAGCGGTCGGTGTTCTGGGACGATGAAGGATCGCACCTCGACTTCACTCATCCGCAGGCGGTGCGCTGGTGGCAGGAGAATGTCACCCGGCAGCTGCTGGAAAAGGGCATTGATTCCACCTGGAATGACAACAACGAATATGAGGTGTGGGATGGCGAAGCGCGCTGTCACGGTTTTGGTCAGCCGATCGCCATCAAGCATATCCGGCCGGTAATGCCGTTGCTGATGATGCGCGCCTCAATGGAAGCCCAGCAGCAGTTTGCACCGGACAAACGCCCTTATCTGATCTCCCGTTCCGGCTGCGCCGGGATGCAGCGCTATGTACAGACCTGGAGCGGCGATAACCGCACCAGCTGGCAAACGCTGCGCTACAACATCCGCATGGGACTGGGGATGAGCCTCTCCGGGCTGTTTAACGTCGGGCACGATGTCGGCGGCTTCTCGGGCGATAAGCCGGATGCCGAGCTGTTTGTGCGCTGGGTTCAGAACGGCGTTATGCACCCGCGCTTTACTATCCACTCCTGGAATGACGATCACACGGTGAACGAGCCCTGGATGTACCCGGAGGTCACGCCGATGATCCGCGAGGCGATCCGGCTGCGCTATCGCCTGATGCCCTACCTCTATAACCTGGCGTGGCAGGCCAGTGTGGAGGATGAGCCGATGCTGCGTCCGACCTTCCTCGATCATGAGCAGGATCCGCTGACCTATCAGGAGTGTGATGACTTTATGCTCGGGCGCGATCTGCTGGTCGCCAGCGTAGTAGAGCAGGGCGCGCGCAGTCGTGAAGTCTATCTGCCCCGTAACCGCGGCGGCTGGTATGACTGGCACAGCGGCAAGGCATTTGCGGGCGGTGAGACTATCACGCTGGATGCGCCGCTGGATCGGCTGCCGCTGCTTGTGCGGGCCGGTGCGGTGATCCCGCTGGGCGAGTGCGAAAGCACCACCGATGCGCGGCGCGACACGGTGCGGCAATGGCAATTATGGCCTGCCCCCGAAGGCGTGCAGACACAAGGCGAAATGTTTGATGACGATGGCGAGAGCCACGGCTGGCAACAGGGTAATGCGCTATGGCTTCGCTGGACGCTCTGCAGCAGCGCTACGCGTATCGATCTGACGGTGGAAAAACGTGGAGATTACCAGCCAGCCTGGCGGGAGATCGCGCTGTTACTGCCTGCGGGTGAAAGCCGTGAACTGTGGGTGAATGGCGTGAAAGCCGCGAGTTACCGGCTGGAATAGCGGTGCAGTGGTGTCAGCAAGACGGCAATAAGATCGGCCCCGAAAAGGGGCCGATAAACATTATTCTGCGTGGTTCTCGGTGCTCATGCGGCCCAGATCTTTATCGACCAGGAACAGACCGTTGCCGCTGTTGCTGACAAGCGCCAGTTTATCCAGCACGGTTTTGAACAGCTTCTCTTCTTCATGCTGCTCGGCAACATACCACTGCAGGAAGTTGAAGGTAGAGTAATCCTGTGAGGTCATGGCAGCATGGGCCAGTTCATTGATTTTGCTGGTGATCAGCTGCTCATGCTCCAGCGCCTGCTGCAGAATTTCATTCAGTGAAGTGAAAGAGACTGGCGGCGCAGCGATGGTACCCAGCACCGGCATGCCGCCGGTATCGCTCAGGTAATCAAACAGACGCTGCATATGCTGCATCTCTTCGCGTGAATGCATCTTCAGGAAGGAAGCGGCACCCTCAAAGCCTTTGTCGCTGCACCAGGCGCTCATTTGCAGATAAAGATTGGCAGAGAAAAATTCCAGGTTCAGCTGGTCGTTTAAACGCCCAGTCATTTCAGCAGTCAGCATGGCCGAGTCCTTTTAAGAAGATGTTAAATAAACAGGTATAGTCGGTGGATTATGCATCAAATATGTTAGTAAAGCGAAGGCTTTTCCGCAAAAACAGCCAATTTATCTGATTGATTTAAATAGAATTATTTCACAAATTGAATACGAGCGATTCTCATTCTGCATCACTCCTTATCGGGCAACAAAATCAAGGTTTCAGCACCATGATAGTGCGCCCGGTCGCTATCCTGCTGGTGCAATCGCCGCTGAAGCTGGAGAAATAGCGGTCATCTGATAACGCGCCGGAAATATCACGTTGCCGTCAGAAAAAGATATTTCGCAGAGCCATAACAGTCATGTCGTGGATTAAACGCCCGGTGGTGGCAGCAGGGCCATTAATCATCGCGCGCCAATCGGCTCTGGCATAAATCATGCTTAGAACTCAGTTCCATATATTGAAACTTGCCACGGCAGGGAACAGGCGGCAAGCCAGGTTATCAGGAGAAAATAATGTCAGATGAAAGTGTGGTTAGTCCGGTAAAAATGACGGCGACCAAAGGCAGTTATGTCGCGTTAATTTTTGCCATCCTGTTTTTCTCAGGGCTGTTTTATAACGTCGAGGGTCTTTCATGGCTGGGCGCCTTTGACTTCACCACGCTGGGCGGCAGCTTTGGCACCATGAAAGATCCCGCCAGCAACACCTTTCTTGGCGCAGGCGGACTCAGTGCCAAAGCGGGGTTCCTGTTTGCGCTGTCGCTGACGCCCACAGTGATGCTGGCGCTGGGCGTGCTGGAAATCTTCACCCACTACGGCGCGATTCGTGCGGCGCATCGGTTGCTGACGCCGCTGCTTAAGCCGCTGATGGGGCTGCCGGGCCATTGCGGTCTGGCGTTAATCACCGACCTGCAAAGTACCGACGCGGGCGCGGCATTAACCAAAGAGATGGCCGACCAGAATCAGATCGGTAAAAAAGAGGTGGTGGTGATGAGTGCCTGGCAATATTCCGGTGCCGGCTTAATCAATAATTATTTCGCCATCGGCTCCGCGCTATTCGCCTCAATGACGCTGCCGATTATTATTCCGCTGTTATTAATGTTCGTGCTGAAATTTGTCGGTGCGGCGATAACGCGCGCTGTGTTAAACAGTGTTTATAAAAAGGATTTCGCCGATGGAAAATAAAATCACGACCAGCAGTAATCCCTTTGATGTGTTTGTGACCGGCGCGCGTAAAGGCTTTCACATCGCCATTCACAACCTGATGCCAAATGTGGTGATGGCCTATGTGCTGGCAGAAGTGCTCAATCTGCTCGGCATCATGCAGTTTCTCGGGCACGTTTTTGCGCCAGTGATGGGGCTGTTCGGCCTGCCGGGTGAGGCAATTACGGTGCTGCTCACCGCCTGGCTCTCATCGTCTGCGGGTACCGGCGTAGCGGTGAGTCTGCTGACCAAAGGGCTGCTGACCGGCGCGGATATCACGATTCTGGCCCCGGCGATTTTCCTGATGGGATCGCAGCTGCAATATATGGGACGGCTGCTGGGCGTGGCCGATGTGCCAAAAAAATACTGGCCGCTGCTGATGCTGGTGAGCATCATCAACGCGCTGATCGCAATGTCTGTTATGCGTCTGTTTATTCAGGAGTAACGCTGTGTCTGAGGTATTAGAGCATTACCACTATTTGCACGAAATTCCGGAGCTGGGTTTTCAGGAGGTGAAAACGTCGGCCTACATCGCCGATCAGCTGGAGAAAGCGGGCCTGAAGGTGACGCGCAATATCAATAACACCACCGGCATTGTGGCCGAGATCGACAGCGGTGTGCCGGGTCCGGTGCTGGCACTGCGCGCGGATATGGATGCGCTGGGGCACATCATTGATGGCGTGCCGTGTGCGCGCCACACCTGCGGTCACGACGGTCACTCTTCGGTCGTGCTGACGGCGGCGACGGCTCTGCTGCAGGAGGGCGCGGTGAAACGTGGCCGGCTGAAGATCCTGTTCCAGCCCGCCGAGGAGCTGGGCGCCGGTGCGCTCTCAATGATCGAAGGTGGCGCACTGGATGATGTGGAGATGATTCTGGGGTTCCATCTGCGTCCGCTGGAGGAGTGTGTGGTCGGACAGGCGGTGCCTGCGGTGCTCTACTCAGCCTGCAGCACGCTGGAAGCGACCATCAAAGGCCAGCCCGCCCATGCGGCGCGTCCGCACCTTGGGGTGAATGCGCTGGATGCTGCCGTACAGGCGGTTCAGGCGGTCAACGCCATCCACCTCTCGCCCGGCCTGACCTGGAGCGTCAAAGCAACCCGCTTCCTGTGCGATGCCGGTGTCACCAACTCGGTGCCGGATGAAGCCCGCGTGGTGTGGGATCTGCGTTCGCAGGAGAACGGGCCGATGACGCTGCTGAAAGAGCAGGTCACGCGGGCCATTACTCACAGCGTGGCGGCACTGGGTGCCAGCGCCGAGGTACGCGTATTAAAAGAGATGCCCGCCGCCGAGATTGATGATGAGGCGACGGCGGTGATCCGCGCCGCGATCGTCGAGGTGCTGGGCGAAGAGGGCGCGCTGTCAACCCGGACCACGCCAGGCAGCGAGGACTTTTTCTACTATCCGGTGAAGCGTCCGGGTATTAAAGCGGGCTTCTGGGGACTGGGCACCAACCTGACGCCAGGATTGCATCATCCCGACATGCATTTTGATCTCGACTCGCTGGAGATTGGTGTGCAGATCTTCAAAGCCTGCGTCAGAAAGGTGCTGGGATAACGGAGGCGGGGCGGGTGCAGACCCGTCCCGCTTTGTTGCGGCATCCACCGTTCCCCGATTCCCCGCCCCTGAAATCCTGCCCCTCTCCCTGTAGGCCGCGCGCGCAAAATATTGTATGCTATGCCGCCTTAAAGCTGACCAGGTAACCGGAATTCACGCCAATGTAACTTCGCGCTGACCCGCCAACGATGAAAGATCGTTTTTGGCACCGTTTACCCGCCGGTAAGGTTCTGCCGGCCACCGTGATTTATCAGCAGCGCCAGTAAGTTGCGCTGCCTATTGAGAAGAATTCCATGTCTAATCCCTTTTTAGAAGAGGTGGCACGCCGCCGCACCTTCGCGATCATTTCGCACCCGGATGCCGGTAAAACCACCATTACCGAAAAAGTGTTGCTGTTCGGACAGGCTATCCAGACCGCCGGTACGGTAAAAGGCCGTGGCTCTAACCAGCACGCTAAGTCGGACTGGATGGAGATGGAGAAACAGCGTGGTATCTCCATTACCACCTCGGTGATGCAGTTCCCCTATCGCGATAGCCTGGTGAACCTGCTGGATACCCCGGGTCACGAAGATTTCTCGGAAGATACCTACCGTACGCTGACCGCGGTTGACTGCTGTCTGATGGTGATTGATGCCGCTAAAGGCGTCGAGGATCGTACCCGTAAGCTGATGGAAGTTACCCGTCTGCGCGATACGCCGATCCTGACCTTTATGAACAAACTTGACCGTGACATCCGCGACCCGATGGAAGTGCTGGATGAGGTGGAAAGCGAGCTGAAAATTGCCTGCGCACCGATCACCTGGCCTATCGGCTGCGGCAAGCTGTTCAAAGGGGTTTATCACCTCTACAAAGATGAGACCTATCTCTACCAGACCGGTAAAGGCCACACCATTCAGGATGTCCGCATCGTGAAGGGGCTGAACAACCCGGACCTCGACACCGCAGTCGGTGACGATCTGGCGGCACAGCTGCGTGAAGAGCTGGAGCTGGTACAGGGTGCATCGCACGAGTTTGAGCAGGAAGCCTTCCTGAGCGGCAAACTTTCGCCGGTCTTCTTCGGCACCGCACTGGGTAACTTTGGCGTTGACCATATGCTGGATGGCCTGGTGGCATGGGCACCGCGTCCGATGCCGCGTGACACCGACACCCGCACGGTAGAAGCGAAAGAAGAGAAGTTCACCGGCTTCGTGTTTAAGATCCAGGCCAACATGGACCCGAAACACCGCGACCGCGTGGCCTTTATGCGTGTGGTGTCCGGTAAATATGAAAAAGGGATGAAGCTGCGTCAGGTGCGCACCGGCAAAGATGTGGTGATCTCCGACGCCCTGACCTTTATGGCGGGCGACCGTTCGCACGTTGAAGAAGCGTATCCTGGCGATATCATCGGCCTGCATAACCACGGCACCATTCAGATTGGCGACACCTTTACTCAGGGTGAAAACATGAAGTTCACCGGTATTCCGAACTTCGCGCCAGAGCTGTTCCGCCGTATTCGTCTGCGCGATCCGCTGAAGCAGAAACAGCTGCTTAAAGGGCTGGTTCAGCTGTCTGAAGAAGGTGCGGTACAGGTGTTCCGTCCGGTGCATAACAACGATCTGATCGTGGGCGCGGTCGGGGTGCTGCAGTTCGATGTGGTGGTTGCCCGTCTGAAAAGCGAATATAACGTCGAAGCGATCTACGAAGCGATCAACGTCTCTACGGCGCGCTGGGTTGAATGCAGCGACGCGAAAAAGTTTGAGGACTTCCAGCGTAAAAACGAAGTTAACCTGGCGCTCGATGGCGGCAATAATTTGACTTATATCGCGCCAACCATGGTTAATCTTAATATTACGCAGGAACGTTACCCCGACGTCCGTTTCCGCAAAACGCGCGAGCACTAATCGCCTGTTTCCGGGCCATTCCAGCTGGGAGTGGCCCTGTTTTCCTCCTTCCAGACTCCTCCTAAAAACCCCGTTTTTCTTCTGTTTTGACGTGTGATCAACCAGTTAGCCAGGCAAATTGCAAAATGCCGTCTATGATTACTCTATCGGACGGCGGAAGAGACTTCTCTTGTCCTTACGTCCTGTAACGCAGCGGCACCTGTGCCTCTGTTGCGCCCACAGTTTTTGGGTGAGTTAACTGATAGAAGGAAGATATCGATGAACAAGACTAAGATTGCTAAAACCCTGATGGCCGCCATGATTGGCTCAGCACTGATCAGCGGCAGCGCACTGGCTGACGAATCAATGTCGCAGAAAGCGTCACAGACAGCCGACAGCGCGGGTTCAAAAATCGATAGTTCTATGAAAAAAGTCGATGGTTATATGGATGACAGCGGCATCACCGCCAAAGCCAAAGCGGCACTGGTAGATGATGACGCAATTAAAAGCACGGATATCTCGGTAAAAACGCATAGCGGCGTCGTGACCTTAAGCGGTTTCGTCACCTCACAGGATCAGGCTGAGAAGGCTGTGGCTGTGGTGCAGAAAATCGAAGGTGTTAAATCCGTCAGCGACAAACTACACGTCAGAGACAGCAAAGCATCATCAATGAAAGGTTATGCGGGCGATACCGCCACGACCAGCGAAATTAAAGCTAAGCTATTAGCGGATGACATTGTTCCGTCGCGCAACGTAAAAGTTGAGACCACCGACGGTGTTGTTCAGCTTTCAGGGCAGGTTGCTAATCAGGCACAGTCAGATCGTGCAGAAAGCATTGCTAAAGCCATTGAAGGCGTGAAAAGCGTTAAGAATGACCTGACGGTTAAATCTTAAGCTTGCGTGCGGTCACTTCTGTGGCCGCACGAATAAAAGATACCCATCCGGGGATGAAATAAGCAGATCGATTTTTAAATATTCGATTTTTAAATAGGGTAAGGAGAGGCTTATGTTTCGTTGGGGCATTATTTTTCTGGTGATCGCACTGATCGCTGCAGCGTTAGGTTTTGGCGGTTTAGCGGGCACAGCAGCATGGGCAGCTAAAGTTGTCTTCGTCGTTGGTATTATCCTGTTCCTCATCAGCCTGTTTACCGGCCGTAAAAAGCTTTAGCCGATGAGTCCTGCAGTGTAATGCAACGCAAAGCATAGAGCGGAGACCAGTCATCTGTAGCGACTGACGTGAAGAGAGGGACACCTTCACATCGCTGCAAGGTAAGCCAGCCCTGCTGGCCTGCCGGTTAAAGGAACATATGACTGGTTCTCCGGAATGCTGCCGTCTTTAACGGATCGATCCTCCAGCAGACCCGGAACCCCTTTTTGAGGTTCGTACAGTGGGTATACGCATTCCTGTCACGCTCGGCGCCATTGAACCTCTGGCCCTGACTCCGTTTAAATCTCAGAAAATTGCGCTGGTTTGTGAAGGCGGCGGTCAACGCGGCATTTTCACCGCAGGCGTGTTAGATGAATTTCAGCGTGCCCGATTCAACCCCTTTCAGCTGATGCTCGGCACCTCTGCCGGTGCACAAAATCTTTCTGCCTTTGTCTGTGGTCAGCCCGGCTATGCCCGGCGTGTGATTACCCGCTATACCACCAGTAAACTCTTCTTTGATCCGCTGCGCTTTGTGCGTGGTGGCAATCTGATCGACCTCGACTGGCTGATAGATATTACCCGCAGTGAATTTCCGCTGGCGATGAGCAGCGCGGAACAGCTGTTCTCCAGCGGCCGCGAGTTTTATATGTGCGCCTGCCGCAGTGACGACTATACGCCCGGCTACTTCAATCCGACCGCTGATAACTGGCTGGATCTGATTAAAGCTTCCAGTGCCATTCCCGGTTTTTACCGGCTGGGGGTCAGTCTGGAAGGGATCAGCTATCTCGATGGCGGCATCAGCGATGCGATTCCGGTGCGTGAAGCCGCCCGCCGTGGCGCTGATACCATTGTGGTGATCCGCACCGTGCCGTCGCAGATGTTCTATACCCCGAAATGGTTTAAGCGAATGGAACGCTGGCTCAGCACCGGCGCACTGCAGCCGATGATCAACGTGCTGAATAAGCATGAACAGAGCTATCGGGAAATTCAGCAGTTCATTGAGAATCCTCCCGATGATTTGCGCATTATCGAAATCTTTCCGCCACATGCGCTGGCCAGCAGTGCGCTGGGGAGCCGCATCGCTTCACTGAATCAGGATTATCATCTGGGACGGCGTTGTGGTCGCTATTTCCTCGCCACGCTGGGCCAGTGGCTGAGCGATGCGGAACCGATGACCACGGCGCGTATCGTTACGCCGCCTGCTCCGGTAGCCAATGCACCCGATACCCGCCTCATCATCACACCGCCGCTGGCGGATAATGATGCTGATTACGACAAAGGATCGCTGGCATGAAGTTTATCGATACGCACTGCCACTTCGATTTCCCGCCGTTTGAAGGGGATATCTCTGGCAGCCTGGCACGTGCTGCAGAAGCTGGCGTGGAAAAGATTATCGTTCCGGCGATCGATGCCAGCCGCTTTGAGCGGGTCTGCGCGTTAGCCGCGGCGCAACAGGCGCTCTATGCCGCGCTGGGCCTGCATCCGATCGTTATCGAAAATCATCAGGAGGCCCATCTCGACCAGCTGGAAACCTTACTGCAACAGCGGCCGCGTAAGCTGGTGGCGATCGGCGAGATCGGGCTGGATCTCTATCGCGACGATCCGCAGTTTGATAAGCAGCAACGCTTTCTTGAGGCGCAGCTTAAGCTGGCGAAAGCGTATCAGCTGCCGGTGATCCTGCATTCGCGCCGCACTCATGACAAGCTGGCTCAGATTCTGCGTCGTTACGATCTGCCGCGCCGTGGCGTGGTGCATGGTTTTGCGGGCAGCCTGCAGCAGGCTCAGGCCTTTATTAAGCTGGGTTATGCGATTGGCATCGGCGGGACCATTACCTATGAACGCGCCAGCAAAACCCGTCAGACCGTGGCGCAGCTGCCGCTCTCTTCGCTGCTGCTGGAAACCGATGCACCCGATATGCCGCTGCAGGGCTTTCAGGGCCAGCCTAATCGTCCGGAGCGGGCGCGTCAGGTATGGGAGGTGCTCTGCAGCCTGCGTGAAGAGTCACCGGAGGAGATTGCTGATGCGCTGTGGCACAACAGTCAGCAGCTATTTCAGCTCGATCCCGCTTTCCCGGCGCTGCGCAACTGACCGCCCGCGTCTCACCCGACCTGCAGCCATTGCGCTTAAATGTGATAATAGTAACATTGCACCCGCTGGCGTATAATAACCACCAAGCCCTGTTATCTGTAATGTTAGTCACAGTAAACGTGGCAATGTTGCACTAATTTCTTATTCCTATGTGACTCCTGGCACATATCAGGCCGCACCAGAGTGTTATTATTATAACATTCCGCCGGCGAGCCGGTGGGTTGCACCCCGATCCTTTGGAGAGCCTCATGACCGATATCAAAGACCTTGCCCTGCGCGCCCTGAAACTGATGGATTTAACCACCCTGAATGACGACGACACCGACGCAAAAGTGATCGCCCTGTGTCATCAGGCCAAATCCCCGGCAGGCAACACCGCCGCAATCTGTATCTATCCGCGTTTTATTCCGATTGCCCGTAAAACGCTGCGCGAGCAGGGCACCCCGGAGATCCGCATCGCCACGGTGACTAACTTCCCGCACGGCAATGACGACATTGATATTGCGCTGGCAGAAACCCGCGCCGCTATCGCCTACGGTGCCGATGAAGTGGATGTGGTGTTCCCGTATCGTGCGCTGATCGCCGGTAACAGTCAGGTCGGTTTCGATCTGGTGAAAGCCTGTAAAACCGCCTGTGCCGAAGCCGATGTGCTGCTGAAAGTGATCATCGAAACCGGTGAACTGAAGCAGGAAGCGCTGATCCGTCAGGCCTCTGAGATTGCCATTGATGCCGGTGCCGATTTCATTAAAACCTCTACCGGTAAAGTGCCGGTTAACGCCACGCCTGAAGTGGCGCAGATCATGATGAACGTGATCCGTGATAAAGGCGTCAGCCAGCAGGTTGGCTTTAAGCCCGCTGGTGGCGTGCGCACCGCTGAAGATGCCGCTATCTATCTGAAAATGGCGGAAGAGACGCTGGGTGCCGACTGGGCCGATGCGCGTCATTTCCGCTTTGGTGCATCAAGCCTGCTGGCGAGCCTGCTCAACACCCTGGGTCATGACAGCGACACCAGCAAAGCGGGTTACTGATCCTTCAGGCGGTCGCTGACCGCCTGTTCCCCATCCTGATTTCCCTGAACCAGGGGGTTACCTTGTTCCTGCCACAAGAAATAATTCGCAAAAAACGTGACGGCCATGCGCTGACTGAAGAGGAGATTCGCTTCTTCATCAATGGTGTGCGTGATAACACCGTTTCGGAAGGTCAGATTGCCGCGCTGGCGATGACCATCTATTTCCACGATATGACGCTGCCTGAGCGGGTCGCGCTGACCATGGCGATGCGTGATTCCGGTACGGTACTGAACTGGAAATCACTTAATCTCAATGGGCCGGTGGTGGATAAGCACTCGACCGGCGGCGTCGGCGATGTGACGTCGCTGATGTTAGGGCCGATGGTCGCGGCCTGCGGCGGATATGTCCCGATGATCTCGGGTCGTGGCCTTGGCCATACCGGTGGCACGCTGGATAAACTGGAAGCGATCCCGGGCTTCGATATCTTCCCGAGCGATGACCGCTTCCGCGAGATCATCAAGCAGGTGGGTGTGGCGATTATCGGCCAGACCAGCTCGCTGGCACCGGCGGATAAGCGTTTCTACGCCACGCGTGACATCACCGCCACCGTCGATTCGATCCCGCTGATTACCGCCTCGATTCTGGCGAAGAAGCTGGCAGAAGGGCTGGATGCACTGGTGATGGATGTCAAAGTGGGTTCCGGCGCGTTTATGCCAACCTATGAGGCGTCAGAAAGTCTGGCGCAGTCAATTGTTGGCGTCGCCAATGGCGCAGGTTGCCAGACCACCGCACTGCTGACGGATATGAACCAGGTTCTCGCCTCCTCAGCCGGTAACGCGCTGGAAGTGCGTGAAGCGGTTCGCTTCCTGACCGGCCAAGAGCGTAATCCGCGCCTGCTGGAAGTGACGCTGGCGCTCTGCAGCGAAATGCTGGTCTCCGGCAAACTGGCCGCCAGCGACACCGAAGCGCGTCAGAAACTGATGACGGTGCTGGACAACGGCAAAGCAGCCGAGATATTTGGTCGTATGGTCGCTGCCCAGCAGGGACCTGCCGATTTCGTGGAACGCTACGACGCTTATCTGCCCGCGCCAATGCTGAGCAAGCCGGTGTATGCCGACCAGCCAGGCATCGTCAGCAGCATGGATACCCGTGCGCTGGGTCTGGCGGTGGTGGCAATGGGTGGCGGACGTCAGCGTGCCAGCGACAGTATTGATTACAGCGTCGGCTTAAGCGACATGATCACCCTGGGCGAACGTGCCGATGCGCAGCGTCCACTGGCGATCATTCACGCCAGCAGCGAAGACAAATGGCAGCAGGCCGCCGCCGCGGTCAAAGCCGCGCTGGTGCTCGGTAATTCCGCCCCGGCTGAGACGCCGGTTGTCTATCGCCGTGTGAGCGATATCAGCTAACTGACCGGTAACCGGTGCCAGCTGCGATGCATTCGGGTATACTGATCTGATCGCTTTTTTTTGACTTGTCACGCGCCAATGCGCAGGAGACTTGCATGAAACGTGCTTTTATTATGGTTCTCGATTCCTTTGGAATTGGCTCCAGTAAAGATGCCGATAAATTCGGCGACGCAGGTTCGGATACGTTAGGTCACATCGCCGAAGCCTGTTTCAGGGGTGAAGCAGACAAGGGACGTAAAGGCCCATTGCATCTGCCTAATCTTACCGCGCTGGGTCTGGGCAAAGCCGCAGAGCTGTCGACCGGCCGCTTCCCGGCAGGTCTGGATCCTGAGGCGAAAATCACCGGCGCGTACGCTTACGCCAGCGAGCTTTCGTCAGGTAAAGATACGCCGTCAGGCCACTGGGAGATCGCCGGTGTGCCGGTGCTGTTTGACTGGGGCTACTTCAGCGACAAAGAGAACAGCTTCCCACAGGAACTGCTGGACAAACTGGTTGAGCGTGCAGATCTGCCGGGCTATCTCGGGAACTGCCACTCTTCAGGTACGGTGATCCTCGACCAACTGGGCGAAGAGCACATGAAAACCGGCAAGCCGATTTTCTATACCTCTGCGGACTCGGTGTTCCAGATCGCCTGTCATGAAGAGACCTTTGGTCTGGATCGTCTCTATGCGCTGTGCGAAATCGCCCGTGAAGAGCTGACCGAAGGTGGCTACAACATTGGCCGGGTTATCGCCCGTCCGTTTGTGGGCGACAAAGCGGGTCAGTTCGAGCGCACCGGCAATCGTCACGACCTGGCAGTCGAGCCGCCATCCGCCACCATGCTGAAAAAGCTGGTGGATGAGAAGGGCGGTCACGTGATCTCCGTGGGTAAAATCGCCGATATCTATGCTGAGCAGGGCATTACCAAAAAGGTCAAAGCGACCGGTCTGGATGCGCTGTTTGACGCGACGATTCAGGAGATGAAAACCGCGCCGGATCAGGCGATTGTTTTCACTAACTTCGTTGATTTCGACTCAACCTGGGGACATCGTCGTGATGTTGCCGGTTATGCGGGCGGGCTGGAGCTGTTTGACCGTCGTCTGCCTGAGCTGATGGAGTTAGTCGGAGAAGATGACATTCTGATCCTGACTGCTGACCACGGCTGTGACCCGACGTGGGAAGGCACTGAACACACGCGTGAGCACATTCCGATTCTTATCTACGGACCGAAAGTCGAGCCGGGTTCACTCGGTTACCGCGAAACTTTCGCCGATATTGGTCAGACAATTGCACACTATTTTGGCCTGTCCGAGATGGACTATGGCAAGAACATGCTGTAAATCAGAAATTTAATAAGGATTAAACAATGGCAACCCCTCATATTAATGCTGAAATGGGCGATTTCGCAGACGTCGTGCTGATGCCTGGCGATCCGCTGCGTGCAAAGCACATTGCTGAAACCTTCCTGGAAAATCCGGTAGAAGTGAACAACGTGCGCGGGATGCTGGGCTACACCGGCACCTATAAGGGCCGCAAAGTCTCTGTAATGGGCCATGGAATGGGTATTCCTTCCTGCTCCATCTACACCAAAGAACTGATCACCGACTTCGGCGTGAAAAAGATCATCCGTGTGGGCTCCTGTGGTGCCGTGCGTGCCGATGTAAAACTGCGTGACATCGTGATTGGTATGGGTGCCTGCACCGATTCCAAAGTGAACCGTATGCGTTTCAAAGATCACGATTTTGCTGCGATTGCTGACTTCGACATGGTGCGTAACGCGGTTGATGCGGCGAAAAACCTGGGTGTTGAAGCGCGCGTAGGTAACATCTTCTCTGCCGATCTCTTCTACACCCCGGATCCGCAGATGTTCGACGTGATGGAAAAATATGGCATCCTCGGCGTTGAGATGGAAGCTGCAGGTATCTACGGTGTGGCCGCAGAGTTCGGTGCTAAAGCGCTGACCATCTGCACCGTATCAGACCACATCCGTACGCACGAGCAGACCACCGCTGCTGAGCGTCAGACCACCTTCAACGACATGATCAAGATTGCGCTGGAGTCTGTTCTGCTGGGTGATTAATCAGCGTGGCAGGCATTGACGCCTGCTGCCCGATTCCCCTGCGCAGATCCCCCTTAACCGGGGGATCTGCATTTTCCCGCCTCGCCGTCCCGGTAACATTCACATCAAATGACACACTTTTGGTCAGGCTTGTGCATCTTCGCGCTGGCACGCCCGCGATCGCGCTTTATCATGGTGCGCAATAACAGATAATAATTAGTCGCCTGATAATGCCCCCTGATGAACTTTCGTAACTTCGAAGCTGAAGAGAAGCTGTTTGCCCGCCGCGCTGCAATAGCCTTTGCTCTGGTCTGTCTCTGTTTCACCATTCTTGGCGTAAACCTTTTTCGCTTACAGGTGCGCGACCATGGCTATTACCAGACGCGCTCTAACCAGAACGACATCAAAATGATCCCCATTGCGCCGACGCGTGGGCTGATTTATGACCGCAATGGCATTCCGCTGGTGCGAAACGTCAGCTGGTACGCCATTACGCTGACGCCTTACAAAATCAGCGACATGGACGCCACGCTGCGGGCACTCACGCCGATCGTTAATCTGACGCCGGACGAAATCGACACCTTCCGCCATGCGCTGAAGCAGACCAGCCGTTACAAGCCGGTGGTGCTGAAAGAGGAGCTGACCGAAGAGCAGGTCGCCCGCTTTGCGGTCAATCAGTTTCACTTCACCGGCGCCAGCATTGAGACCTACCAGGATCGTGAATATCCCTATGGCGCGGATCTGGCGCATGTGATCGGCTATGTGTCGAAAATCAACGATAACGACTATAAACGGCTGAATGCGGAAGGCATCGCCGAAAACTATGCGGCTGACCATAACATTGGTAAGCAGGGGATTGAGGGTTATTACGAAGCGCTGCTGCACGGCAAGCCGGGTTATCAGGAAGTGGAAGTGGATAATCATGGCCGCATTGTGCGGGTGCTGAAAGAGGTACCGCCGGTCGCGGGTAAAAACCTGACGCTGACGCTGGATCTGCACCTGCAACAGTATGTGGAAAGCCTGCTGGCGGGGCAGCGTGCGGCGCTGCTGATTGAAGATCCGCACGACGGCTCCGTGCTGGCGATGGTCTCCAGTCCCAGCTACGATCCCAATCCGTTTGTGAAAGGCATCAGCTATCAGGCCTACAAAAAGCTGCTACAGGATAAAGACCTGCCGCTGATTAACCGCGTCACGCAGGGACTCTATCCGCCTGCCTCCACGGTGAAGCCTTACATGGCGATGTCGGCGCTGCTGACTCATGTGATTACGCCGCAGTCGCAATTCTTTGGCGCACCTACCTGGACGCTGCCAGGCACGGACCGGCGCTATCGCGACTGGAAAAAAACCGGGCACGGCATGCTGGATGTGACGCGGGCAATCGAAGAGTCCGCCGATACCTTTTTCTACCAGGTGGCGTTTATGATGGGCATCGATCGCATTCACACCATGCTCAGCCAGTTTGGCTATGGTAAATCGACCGGCATTGACCTGAATGAGGAGTACAGCGGCTTACTGCCGAGCCGGGAGTGGAAGCAGAAGGTGCATAAAAAGGCCTGGTATCAGGGCGATACGGTTTCAGTCGGTATCGGACAGGGTTACTGGATTGCAACACCCATTCAGATGGTGAAAGCGATGGTGGCGCTGATTAATAACGGTCGGGTCATTGCCCCCCATCTGCTGGAGAAAACCCAGCGCGGCACGCTGGTGGAGAACTATCATCCGCAGCAGCATGAAGCGCAGATTGGCGATCCTCATTCACCTTACTGGTCGCTGGTACGCCACGCGATGTTTGGCATGGCTAACGCACCCAACGGCACCGGTTATAAATATTTCCACACGGCACCCTATGGCATCGCTGCGAAAAGCGGGACGTCGCAGGTGTTCAGCCTGCGCCAGAACCAGACCTATAACGCGAAGATGATACCGGTTCGGCTGCGTGACCATATCTTCTACACCGCCTTTGCGCCCTTTAATGACCCGAAAGTGGCGGTAGCCTTGATTCTGGAGAATGGCGGCAACGAAGGGATTACTGCGGCACCCGTAATGCGGGCGATTCTGGATCATATCTTTATCCCGCCGGTGCCAGAAGCGCCGGTTCAGGCAACACCTTAAAAGGGGGCGGTTGCCCCCGCAGAGCGTCAGACTTTAAGCGTTTTGGTCACCTGACCGATGGCGCGTACTACATCGGTTGCGCCTTCACGGATTTCCGCAATCACGCCGCCCGCCTCCTGGGCCAGCTGTACGCCCTGATCGGCGCGCTTCAGGTTGGATTCAATTCCTTTCAGTGCCCGGCTCGCCAGCTGATGGTTTTGCTGTATCCGATTTTCGATGTCGGTGGTGGCGCGATTGATGTTTGCTGCCAGCGTGCGGACTTCATTAGCCACTACCGCAAAGCTGCGGCCATGGGTTCCGGCCCGCGCCGCTTCAATAGCGGCATTCAACGCCAGCAGGTTAGTCTGATCGGCTATCCGGCGGATACCTTCCACAATCGCGCCGATACGCTCTGAGGATTCACTCAGGCCGGTAATATCACCGGAGATCCCCTGCAGTTCACCCGCCAGGGCGTTCATGGTCTGCACGCTGCTGGCGATAACATCGGCACCCAGCTTTGTGCTTTCATCCGTTTGCAGCGCGGTGTGATAAGCCCGCTGTGCCGCATCATGTTCCTGCTGATTCTTTTCCACCTGCGCGGTCACATCGGTGGCGAATTTCACGATTTTGTAGAGCCTGCCCTGTTCGTCAAACACCGGATTATAGGTGGCGCGCAACCAGATAGTCTCACCCCGTTTATTGACCCGGGGAAACTGGCCTGAGACAAACTCGCCGCGGTTCAGCTGCTGCCAGAACTCGCTATATTCGCGGCTGTCGCGCAGCGCCTGCGAGCAGAAGCGGCGGTGGTGAACACCTTCTACCTCCTCACGACGATAACCCATGGTTTTCAGGAAGTTGTCATTGGCTTTAAGCACTTCACCTTTGAGGTTAAAAGCGATTACCGCCATCGACCGTTCTATGGCGGTGGTGATGGCGCGCTGCTCCTGCGCATCGTTGATATGATCGGTGATGTCGGTTGCCAGTTTGACGATTTTAATCACCCGGCCATGGCGGTTCTGCACCGGCACATAGTTGGCTTCGAGCCATACCGGTCGGCCGTTTTTCGCCACGCGCAGGAACTTATCGCTGAAGCTTTCGCCCCGGTTCAGTCGCAGCCAGAAATCCTGATAGTCCCGCGACTCAAGCTGCTCTGCGGTACAAAACAGGCTGTGGTGCTGGTCTTCGATCTCCGCCAGCGTGTAGCCCATGCGCGCCAGAAACAGCGCATTCGCGCTGAGAATGGTGCCATCGGGGGAGAATTCAATCATGGCGATGGAGCCGTTGAGAGAGCTCAGCGTTGCCGCTGAGTGTGAACGCTTCTGCCAGCTGTGACGGGAAGCGATACCTGATGTAATGGTGGAAAACATGGCGATCCTTATTATTAGTGTTGGTCTCGCATGCTATATCGGCAATTTCGCGTCACAATGCAGACTCTGCCTGCTTTCTGACTAAAATATATCCGGCCAACAGAGAGGTTTATGGCGGCAGGTCAGACCCACTCTTTGGGTTGATGGAAAAGCGGTCAGTCGATTTGATTTTGGTGAAAAGCGTTTGACGCTGCCGGGCCGCTTTGGTTTAATGCGCCCCGTTGCCCGAATAGCTCAGTCGGTAGAGCAGGGGATTGAAAATCCCCGTGTCCCTGGTTCGATTCCGGGTTCGGGCACCATCTTTAAAGAACCCGCCTCTGGCGGGTTTTTGCGTTTATGGGGCGAACCCGTTATCGAAGGTTCGATTCACTCGCCACATCCCTGTGGCTCGCCCTTCGGGTCGCGCTGGCACGCGATGCAAAAATGCGCCCGGCATTTTCGGGTTCGGGCACCATCTTTAAAGAACCCGCCTCTGGCGGGTTTTTGCGTTTATGGGGCGAACCCGTTATCGAAGGT
>NZ_JALNPM010000005.1:201962-303755 GCF_024520875.1 Pantoea sp. Ft-CA_14
TCGACAGACTCCCGCCATTCCCGAACATTCCGAATTTCGCCTCTCCCGCGCCCATTCCACTTCTCAACCCTGTAGCAACACAAACAGATTTCATGGCGAAACCAATTGCCAGGTTTGCCTCTGTGCTGCATTGCCAGACTGGCACCGCCTGATATCCTGTCCAGCCTGCAATTGACCGCGGCTAATCGTGTTTTATAAGCCACCCTTTACAGAATCAGCCTGACAGGCACAATACCCCTTTTTCCTCCTCTCACACGGTTATGTCAGAAGAAGCGCTGCGTCTGCAGATACAGAACCTCAAAAAGCACAATGCGCGTCTGAAGCGTATAGCGCATGACGCCCGCACAAAACTCAATGCGGCGCTGGATGGTACCGGGCTGTTCCTGTGGCAGCTGGATATTCCCAGCGGCAAACTGGTGATCTTCAACCGGCGCTGGGGGGCGATGCTGGGCTTCCAGCCGAAAGAGACCGACGCCAACTTTGAATCCTGGAAAGAGAGCCTGCATCCCGATGATGCCGCCGACGTTCTACAGGCATTCAACGACCACATCGCCGGGAAAGCGCCTTATTACGAGGCCCTGCACCGCATGATCGCCAAAAATGGCAGCATTACGTGGGTGCTGGATCGGGGCCGGGTCAGCGAATGGAATGCGTACGGAGAGCCGGTTAAAGTGATCGGCACTCACATCGATATGACCAAAGAGAAGCAATATGAGGAGCAGCTCGCCCTGCTGGCGCTGCACGATCCCCTTACGCTGCTCAACAATCGTCATGCTCTACAGAATTATTTCTGTGAAATGAAAGCTCAGGGACCGCTCTGCGTGGTCTTTATTGACCTGGATAACTTCAAACACGTCAACGACACCCTGGGGCACCGCAGCGGAGATGAAGTCCTCATCCAGTTAAGTCAGCGGTTTACGGAACTCTCTCCGGCAGAAGTGATCATTGGCCGACTGGGCGGCGACGAGTTTGTATTGTTAATACCCTGCGCGCTGAACCATCCACGGGTAAAGAAACTGGCGCACGCCTGTCTTGACGCGGTAATGACACCTTTTGATATGGCAAACGGGCATGCCCTCATTGGGGCGTCTGTCGGTGTGTCTCAGGCGCAGGACAAAGATGACTTTGATACTGCACTGCAGCGTGCTGATGAAGCGATGTACCGCATCAAGAAAAATGGCAAGCGCGGTGTCGCTTTTGATTCCACTTTTCCCGACTCCCTCTGACTCTGCTGAACAGGGCATGTATTTTGCCTGCCATTAACGCACTATTTCCCTCATGGCTTTGCGCCATCTCATTCATAACGTTGAGTTCCCCTTTTCACAGGCATGCAAAATTTATGCGTATCCCCGCAGAAAATGCTTTTTAGTACTATTCCGAAAACCTGTTTTTTGCCTTCAGGAAGCAGAAATTCATCCGCTTCGCTTATATTCAAATTTCATCGCTAAATCTGACCTCTCTTTTTAATAAAAATTTTCATTAAATCAGCAGAATTGATCGTTTATTGATCGATTCCGGCTGTTTTTAACTGGTGCCATCAATGCTTCACGCTTCGCTTATTTTTGACGTAAAAGCAGGGTTTCAGATTTCTATTTAGCGCTTCGCTTGGGGAAATTGATCGTTTGTTGATCATCTTCACTACCTGATGTTGATTAATCTATCTATTTACCGCTTCGCTTATATTTTTTTCAATTGGACTTTTTTTGAAAATGATCGATTAATAGGGCGCGGCGATTTTCGTTATAAAGATTTTTCATGCCGCGGCTCTTTTATGAATTGAAAAGAGCGATGGTTGGAATCCGTTATCATTTCGGTTGAGGGTAGTACGATCATTAAGCCAGAACTGTGACGGGTTTTTTATTTATCTCACTTGATCGGTCCGATTTTCTGTCTACATTTATGTTGCTGAATCGGCCTGATGAAGCGTTAACTGTGCAAATTCCAATTTTTAAAATTCAAAGAGGACGCATATGACTCAATATCGCGGTGGGGCCGGGAATTTTGCGGCCGACAAAGAGCGTGCTGCTGAAGCAGGACGCAAAGGAGGCCAGAAAAGCGGCGGTAACTTCAAGAACGATCCTGAACGTGCCATTGAAGCGGGGCGCAAGGGAGGTAAGGTTAGCCGCCGGAGCTGAACGTCTTTAACACTGCTGTGACGGCAGGGTTACTCTGTTAGCCGGGCATTTTGAATCTGTTTAGTTCCTCGTGAAGATAATTACACCCTGAATTATGTCATTGCTCCATCATTGGCAATGGCGGGACCTGTTAATTGAACCGGAAGGGTTTACCCTTCCGGTTTTTTATTTCCGATCGATTAAAGCTATACGGTTAAATACAACTTTGTACAGGTAAGTTTTTGACTGGTACTTTTTTATTCAGTTAATCTTAAAAATGTATACAACGATTTATTACTTTGTACAAAATCCAGCGCAGCTAACGAAGCGGCAACGATAAAAACATTATTCAGCTAAATCTTTGCTGTAAAAAGGAAAATGCATTTTACATGCCACTTTTGTCTTAAATTCATACTGATGCAGCGTGTGATATTAAGAATCTCCACTAGACTTTTCAGGTGTCAACGATATGACTGGCGCTGCGTTATTACAGACGCAGCTTTTTAATCAATGAGGCTATCTTATGACAGTGAAAACGTTAAACGATCTGTTCATCCATGACTTATCCGATGTATACAGCGCTGAGAAGCAGATAACCCGTGCATTGCCTAAAATGGCGCGTGCAGCCAGTGACGAAAATCTTATCGCTGCGTTTAATCAGCATCTGGAAGAGACCCGTGCTCAGATTGAACGACTCGACGAACTGGTGGAAGTAACACCTGAAGTCAAAATCAAACGAATGAAATGTCATGCGCTGGAAGGTCTGGTTGAAGAAGCGCAGGAAATTATCGACTCGGTCGAGAAGGGCGAGATTCGCGATCATGGACTGATCGGTGCAGCGCAGAAAGTTGAGCATTATGAGATTGCTACATACGGCACTTTGCATGCGCTGGCGCTGAAGCTGGGTTACACCAAAGCCGCGCAGCTGCTGGAAGAAACCCTGAATGAAGAGAAGCAAACGGATGAGAAGCTCACCTCGGTAGCCGAGTCTATTACCGTCTCTTAAGGAGTAATACATGACTGCGATTGAACATTATCACGACTGGCTGCGCGATGCGCATGCGATGGAAAAACAAGCAGAAAGCATGCTGAGCAAGATGTCAGGTCGTCTTGAACACTATCCGGCGCTGGAACAGCGTCTGGCGCAACATCTGGATGAAACTAAACATCAGCTGACTCTGCTGGAACAGCTGCTCGACAGCCACGGTATCGATCACTCTGTAATGAAAGATGCGATGGGCAAAATGGCAGCCACCGGCCAGGCCGTGGGCGGCATGTTTAACTCAGATGAAGTGGTGAAGGGCGCTATCAGTGGCTATGTATTCGAAAATGCCGAGATCGCCAGCTACACCAGCCTGATCGCCGCGGCTGAGCAGGTCGGTGATGCGCAGGGCGTGCGCATACTGAATGAGATCCGCGATCAGGAAGTGGCGATGGCGGAGTGGCTGCTGCAGCACCTGCCTGAAGTGACACAGCAGTTCCTGCAACGTGCGTCACAACCAGGTACTGAAGCGAAGAAGTAGCGCTGAATAGCCTGCATGAAACATGAAAAAGCCGGGATAACCCGGCTTTTTGCGTTTTAAAGGTTTACCGGCTGCGATACTCAGTCAGCCATTAAATGCCCATACATCGTCATCAGCTTACGTGTAACGCCGTTAGTCCAGCCGAATCCATCCTGTAACGGATACTCACCACCGCCACCAGGACGGGCGCGCTCGCCGCTGATGTCATACTTCTCTACCAGCTTATGGTGCAACTGATAGAAGTTGTTGACCGTGTTGAGCCAGTTCACTGCCACTTCAGTCGCCAGCGTCTCTTCACCGTAATTATTCAGGCCAACAACCGCCATCCACTGCATCGGTGCCCAGCCGTTGGGTCGATCCCACTGCTCACCGCTTTCCACCATTGAGGTCAGCAGGCCGCCGTTGCTCAATAGCAGATGGCGCAGCGAGATCGATTGCAGGTGCGCCTGGTGCGGCGTTGCAAGACCGACAAACAGCGGCACCACGGAAGCGACGGTAAAGGCACCGAAACGCTCCCGACGCCAGTCGTAGTCACGGAACACACCGGCGGTGCTGTCCCAGAGATAACGGGTAATCGCACGCTTGCGCGCTTCCGCTTTTTTCTGCCAGGCCAGCGCGGTCAGCTCTTCGCCTTTCGCGTGCGACAGGGTGGCGATCATCAGCTCCAGCTTGTACAGGAACGAGTTCAGATCGATAGGAATAAACTGCGTGGTACGGATGCTCGACAGCCGTTTCGGGTTACGCAGCCAGCGCGAGGAGTAATCCCAGCCCGATTCCGCTCCGGCACGCAGGTCACGATACACTTCGCTGGCCGGACGTTTCGATTCGCGGGCGGTTTCCACATCTTCGATCCACGACTCATCGCGCGGCGTATCGCGGTCATCCCAGTAGCGGTTCAGCAGTGAGCCGTTTGGCATCCGCACCACGTGACGATAAGCCTGGTTCGGCATCAGTGAACCGGCACCGTCCATCCAGAACTGGTATTCCTTCATCAGCTGTTCCTGATAGCGCTTAGCACCGCGCACGCCATCTTCTTCGAACAGCTCAACCATCAGGGCAAACACCGGCGGCTGCGAGCGGCTGAGGTAATAGGTACGGTTGCCGTTTGGCACATGACCGTAGTTATCGATCAGCCAGGCAAAGTTATCCGCCATGTGACGCAGCAGATCGTCGCGGCCCGATTCTGCCAGGCCGAGCATGGTGAAGTAAGAGTCCCAGTAGTAGGTTTCGCCAAAACGTCCGCCCGGCACCACATAGGGTTTGGGTAATGGCAGCAGCGATGAGTGCGGCATATGCTGCTGCGGCATTTTGGTCAGAACCGGCCACAGGTCGTCGATATGCTCATTGAGCGTTTTATCCGGGTTGGAGACATAAAAGCTTTCGTTTACGCCAGGCAGATAAAAGTGATCGGCGACAAAACGCGACAGGTCAAAATCACTGCTGCGTTTCTGTCGACGATAGCGCATCAGCACATCCAGCGGATCGTACTTGGGCGAACAGTCGGGGAAGGTTTTGCTGTCCTCGAAAATCCGCGACATCTGAACATGTTCAAACAGTTCCAGATAACGATCGGCAGGGGTCAGCGCATCCGGCGCCGGCAAGCCTTCAATCAGCTCCGGCTCCGGTTCAGAATCCTGCATGCGATCCAGCTTCAGTTCATGGGGATCGTATTGATACTCAACTTCCGCCCCGGCACGAACCTCTTCAAGTGCATTTTGTTGCTGGCGATGGGTATTAATAACGGCCTCCTGAGCGGTCGTGGTTGCACAAAGGACAAATTATAGACCTCTCCTCCCCCGGAACAACAATGCAGAATATCTATGAACGTAATAAATATTGTCGATTAATCGAGGTTTTTGGATAAATTCCAGACAATTCAACCAAATATAACGCTGTTCACAAAAAACGCATTTCAGATGAATCTCTTAGCGACCTGAATAAAAAAATTTAACCTGAAGAAAACTGGCGTTTATTCACATTTTGTAAAAGAAACAGCAGCCGCAAAGAGTGCAGAAAGTGGCATACCCAACGGGAATTCGGACAGGAGAGTGAGGTGAGCGGACCCGATTGTCCGCTCATGAACGACAGAATTAATGATTTGCCAGTGCCGCGCGAATGACTGCCTGCCAGGTGGTGGTGGGGCGACCGATGAGCTGGCTCAGCTGACGGGAGTCATCGAACAAACCGCCTTTCTCTGCACCGGCATCGGAATCTGCCAGCATTTCCGCCAGACCTTCTGGCAGGCCTGCATTTTTCAGCGCCGCCGCAAACTCACTCTGAGAGAGATTGACGTAATCAACCTTTTCACCGCTCTGTGCGGCAATCTCCGCAGCAAACTGCGCCAGCGTGTAGCTGTCGTCGCCTGCCAGTTCATACACTTTGCCCGCCTGATCCTCACGGGTCATCACTTCTGCCGCCGCTTCAGCGTAATCCTGACGCGCTGCCGAGGCGATACGACCTTCACCCGCTGCGCCAATAAACGCATGATGCGCCAGCGCCGGTGGGATGCTGGCTGCGTAGTTCTCGCTGTACCAGCCGTTACGCAGCAGGGCGAACGGGATGCCAGAGGCTTTCAGCAGCGCTTCTGTTGCACGGTGTTCAACGCCCAGGCCCAGCGGCGAGGTATCCGCATGCAGCAGGCTGGTATAGGCGATAAAGCCCACGCCCGCCGCACGAGCAGCCTCGATGACGGCTTTATGCTGTGCTTCACGCTGGCCTACTTCACTACCGGAGATCAGTAGCAGCTTATCCACGCCTGCAAAAGCGGTCTCCAGCGTCTCTGGCTGGCCATAATCGGCCTGACGGACAATAACGCCCAGCGCCGCAAGATCGGCCGCTTTGGCAGGCGTACGGACGGCGGCAACAATTTCTCCCGCCGGGACTTTTTTCAGTAATGCATCAATCACGAAACGGCCCAGCTGGCCGGTGGCACCTGTAACTGCAATCATGTTAATACTCCTGTGGCTGTTGGTGAAATTCAGACTAGTGTATAAACTAATTTTTAGTAAGTACTTACAGAATTGTTAGTTTGAAATGGGTAAGTTAAATGTCTGAAAAAATGAGTGAAAAATTTATCCGCGGCGAATTGCTCAACGTCAACTGCCCGTCACGTGACGTGCTAAAACGCGTGACCAGCCGCTGGAGCGTATTAATTCTGCTGGCCCTGCAGGACCAGACGCTGCGCTTCAGCGCGTTGCGCCGGACGGTCGGTGGCGTCAGCGAGCGGATGCTGGCGCAGAATCTGCGCTACCTGGAAGAAGATGGCTTCGTGCAGCGTATCGCCTACGATGTGGTGCCACCGCACGTGGAATATCGCTTAACCCCGCTTGGACGCGAAGTCGGTGAACAGGTTGTGGGGCTGGCTGACTGGCTGGAGCTGAACCTGAGCCGGATTCTGGCACAGCGCGAAAAATCTGCGGCAGAGTAAAATCACCCTGTATCAGCCGTCATAACGTGACGGCATGGGTATACTCGCTGCAAAATTTCTGACCCCATTTGTCTGTTATCTCACTTCCTGCAACCGCGATAACGTAACGGCAGGGCAAATAATCCCGGCGCTCTTTTCGCACGGTTGCTGGTTATTAAATCGTTTTATGAATCTCTGGCCCGGAATAATCGACTGCCCGCAGCGTGCTGTTAATTCACACCTTCTTTTTGACTCATTTTATTAACATCTCTGATGGCGCTTAAAAGCGCCGTTCTGCGTTTTTTCTGTCTGAAGTTATTGCTGCATTAGCCAGGCAAAAGCCAAAAAGCAAACAAAGCGGCAGAGGTAACTGTTTACTCTTTTAACCTGTTAAAAAATAAGGGTATTTAATTTGGGGGCTCTAAAATTTGACCTTTACTCAATCAGGGTTTATAACAAAATAGTGTCTGAAAACAGCCTGTTGAAGGAAATTTGCGGGCAAGGTTCACTTTAGCGCGATCGATTTTTAAAGTACAAATTACCGTAACATTAACGACACATAAACACGCTCTGATTAACCTTTAGGCCTTATTTTTAAATAAATAATTCCCGTCAAAAACAATGATCAGAATCAATAAAGACTGTTATAGTTTTCATTAACCCCACTGTTTCTATTTCCTCGCCGCGAATAGTTTTAAATTTGCGGCGGGAATTTCAATAAGCGCAGAGAACCAGGCGCATCAGGCTTAAGTTGTTAATTATAAGTAAATACATGGTGTTCTATGTGGCAAAGAGGTAAGCAATGTTCGGATTAGATGCCTTTCATCTGGCCAGGATTCAGTTCGCATTTACTGTTTCCTTCCATATTATCTTTCCCGCCATCACCATCGGTCTCGCCAGTTTTCTGGCCGTGCTCGAAGGTATGTGGCTCAAAACCCGCGATCACACCTATCGCGATCTCTACCACTTCTGGTCGAAAATCTTTGCCGTTAACTTCGGCATGGGTGTGGTATCAGGACTGGTCATGGCTTATCAGTTCGGGACGAACTGGAGCGGCTTCTCGGAGTTTGCTGGCAGTATTACCGGTCCGCTGCTGACCTATGAAGTACTGACGGCGTTCTTCCTGGAAGCGGGCTTCCTGGGCGTGATGCTGTTTGGCTGGAATCGCGTGGGTCCCGGGCTGCACTTCTTTGCCACCTGCATGGTCGCCCTTGGTACGCTGATTTCCACCTTCTGGATCCTGGCCTCTAACAGCTGGATGCATACGCCTCAGGGCTACATCATCCAGAATGGCATCGTGGTTCCGCAGGACTGGTTCAAAATCGTCTTTAACCCCTCATTCCCTTATCGCCTGTTCCATATGTCTGTAGCGGCGTTCCTGGCGAGTGCTTTCTTTGTGGGATCGTCGGCGGCCTGGCATCTGCTGAAGGGGAATAACAATCCCGCAATCCGCAAGATGTTCTCAATGGCGTTGTGGATGGCACTGATTGTCGCGCC
Organism: Pantoea sp. Ft-CA_14; assembly: GCF_024520875.1. NCBI lineage: Bacteria > Pseudomonadati > Pseudomonadota > Gammaproteobacteria > Enterobacterales > Erwiniaceae > Pantoea > Pantoea sp. Ft-CA_14. The sequence goes on from NZ_JALNPM010000005.1 coordinate 210,503, forward strand.
GATTCAGGCGATGATTGGTGATGCTCATGGTCTGAATACGCTGGAACACCAGCCTGCCAAAATCGCGGCGATTGAAGGGCACTGGGAAAACCCACCGGGGGAAGCCACACCGCTGATCCTGTTCGGGATCCCCGACATGGAGCAGGAACGTACCAAGTATGCGCTGGAGGTGCCTTATCTTGGCAGCCTGATTCTGACGCATAGCCTGGACAAGCAGGTCCCGGCGCTGAAGTCCTTCCCGAAAGAGGACCGGCCTAATTCAACGGTCATCTTCTGGTCCTTCCGCGTGATGGTGGCGCTGGGCCTGCTGATGATTACGCTGGGCGTAGTCAGCCTGTGGCTGCGTTTTAAAGGGCGTCTCTATGAGTCGCGTCCTTTCCTGTGGTTTGCGCTGTTGATGGGGCCATCGGGTCTGATTGCGATTCTGGCAGGCTGGTTTACCACTGAAATCGGTCGTCAGCCGTGGGTGGTCTATGGCGTGCAGCGCACGATTGATGCGGTCTCGGCACATGGGGATATGCACATGAGCATCAGCCTGCTGGCCTTTATTCTGGTCTACAGCTCGGTGTTCGGCGTGGGGTATCACTACATGATGCGTCTGATTAAGCAGGGACCGGTTACCGGCGAAGGCCATATCACCGAAGAGGGTGGTCCTGGTCAGAAGAAAACCCCGGCGCGTCCGCTTTCCGCTGCCACCTTTAAGGATGGAGACCACTAAGATGATCGATTATTCCGTTATCTGGTTTGCGATTATCGTTTTCGCAACCCTGATGTATATCGTGATGGATGGCTTCGACCTGGGTATTGGTCTGCTGTTCCCGTTCAATAAAGATGCTGGCGAGCGCGACATGATGGTTAACACCGTCGCGCCGGTCTGGGACGGAAATGAAACCTGGCTGGTTCTGGGTGGCGCTGGCCTGTTCGGCGCGTTCCCGCTGGCCTATGCGGTGATTGCCGATGCGCTGTCGATTCCGCTGACCGCTATGCTGATTGGCCTGATTTTCCGTGGTGTCGCCTTTGAGTTCCGTTTCAAGGCGGTAGAAGGCCATCGGGCGTTCTGGGATAAGTCGTTTATTGCCGGTTCAGTCATCGCCACCTTCAGTCAGGGTGTGGCCGTGGGTGCGTTGCTGGATGGTATTCCGGTTGAGGGACGCCGTTTTGCCGGTTCCGCAATGGACTGGCTGGCACCGTTCCCGCTGTTCTGCGGCGTGGGTCTGGTTGTTGCCTACGCGTTGCTGGGCTGCACCTGGCTTATCATGAAGACCGAGAATGAGCTGCACCGTAAAATGTCTGCGCTGGCTACGCCGCTGGTGATTGCGCTGTTAGTGATTATCGGCATCATCAGCCTGTGGACACCGTTTGCGCATGCGGATATCGCGCATCGCTGGTTCAGCAAACCCAACCTGTTCCTGTTCCTGCCGGTTCCGGTATTGGTGCTGCTCTGTTCCTGGGGCATTGTGCGCGCTATTAAGCGCGAGGCGCACTATTCACCGTTCCTGCTGACGCTGGCGCTGATCTTCCTGGGCTTCTCCGGGCTGGGCATCAGTATCTGGCCAAACATTATTCCGCCATCAGTGACCATCTGGGCTGCCGCCTCACCGCCGCAGAGCCAGGCCTTTATGCTGGTGGGTAGCCTGCTGATTATCCCGATGATCCTGGGCTACACCTTCTGGAGCTACTACGTGTTCCGTGGAAAAATCAAAGCAGACGCAGGATATCATTGATATGAAAAGCCTCAGCAGCATGAAAGACCACAATCACAATGAAGAAACGAAAGCGCCATGGTGGAAGCGTGTGATGTGGCTGGTGTTTATCTATGCCGCCAGCGTGCTGGCGCTGGGCGTTGTCGCCTCGCTGTTCCGTATGATGATGACAGCGGCCGGAATGCGCAGTCATTAGTTGTCGCAGGCTCCGTCTTACAGCTATCCGGCGCAGTTTTTATCAATAATCAGAAGGCTGACGACAGTCAGCCTTTTTTAGTTAGTAACCTAAGCAATTAATGCGGAAACGCCCTGAACGGGCGCGCAATGCTTACCCTTTCCTTACACCGATTTGCGATTTTTGTTATCCTTTTGTAACTGAAATCCCAGTCCTAACCCGCGTCGTAAATCGCCATCATGCTCAGTCAGGCCATTAAAAAACAGCACATCAACGATCTGGTCGAGTGGATTGAAGCCAATCTCACCGACGATCTTAATATCGATCAGATTACCCTCAAGTCAGGTTATTCCAAATGGCACATGCAGCGCATGTTTAAGGAGATGACCGGACAGACCCTGGCGGCTTACACCCGTAAACGGCGTCTGACGATGGCCGCTATGGCGCTGCGTCTGACCCGCATGACGCTGATCGATATCGCCGTACGTTTTGGTTTTGATAACCAGCAAAATTTTACCCGGGTATTCAAAGGTCACTTTTCGCTGACGCCTGGCGCGTTTCGCCGTATTCCCCATTTGCCGGTTAAAAACTTCCATGGCCGCATTCTGGTGCGATCGCTGGCAGAGCGTGCAACGCTGGTGGAGCGTGAGGAAGAGCTGCATCTGTGCGGAGAAACGCTGGAGTGGGAGTGTAAGTTTGGCGATTACATTGCCGATCGCGATCACCGGGTGGCTGAACAGGCGCGGCAACTGGTGGCGCTGGCGGGCGGCCGCGTGTCGCATGGCTGGTTAGGCTTTCAGTATGGCCCGGGCCATAGCTCTGCTGATCAGCAAAATATCAGCCTGTTTCAGGCGCTGGAGCCGCAACATGCCGGGCTGCTGGGTGACAACACCGCCAGCTGGAGCGAGGTTAGTGGACTCTATGCGTCGATCCGCTGGAGCGGCAGCCCGGAGCAGCTGACACGCTTTATCGAGGATATCTACTATCAGCATCTGCCAGCACTGGGTGTGTCACGTCGTCCGGGTAAAGATCTGCTGCGTCTCGATTTTGCGCACTGTAAGCCCGACTGGCTGAGCGGCGTTTTTTCTATTCCGGTGATGCAGGCGTAGCAAGCAGGGCAGGGTGTGTGGCTCCCGACCCTGTTAATGCATAATTCGTGCGGTAAACCGTGACAAACCGCACGATTTTATAAAATAACTCGCCGTTCTGGCGTAAAATCCTCTCCCGAAACCCTGCCATGCCTGAATCATCGTGCATCTGTGCCAGGGCTGGAATATTTACCTGCATTTCAGGCCTTTTCTGGTCAAAAAAACAAACGAAGACAACTATGCGACGCTTAATGATTTCACTGATCCTGGCATTGCCTGTCATGGCGATGGCACAACAGGCTGAACCTTTTTCACCTCCTGCCGGACTGCATCCGCACTCTCAGGCCACCCAGCATGAAATTCTGGGCGATGGTGAGCTGCCGGAACACACCAGCAGCAATCCTTCCCTCTCCGGATTCAACGACACACTGTAAGTGGTCATGCGCTGCCAGAATCTGTGGCGCAACATCATGCCCGGCTCGTCAGGAGCCGGACAGTTTCCGCCTTCTCTGCCTGCCCCCGTAAACACGCCGCACCTGCTGCTTACCTCTCACTGAACGCTCTTATCAGGGCCGCTCTTCGTCTGCACTACGCACACCCGTACAGGCATAAAATATATCTTAAACCGCTGGATCGCATTTTTCGTTCTTGTAGTGAAGATATATCATAGCTAATCTTGGCACTTCAGATGAGAATGATTGTTATTCCATTATTATCAGCATGCCCTTGAGTCACGGGCATCCATCTCGTTTCAGGAGAGAAATTTTGCCTGTATCAGCCGATCAGCGTGTACCACAGCGCGTCCGTAATGAATTGCGTTTCCGTCATATTCAGGTCGCGAGTAAAACTAACATTGCCGGTAAATTCTGGCGCATCCGGTTCAGCGGTAGCGATCTGGCGGGCTTTACGTCGCCAGGCTTTGATGACCACATTAAGGTTTTCTTCCCTTCCGCTGAAGGGGCCACACTGGCTCTGCCACAAATTACCGATGCGGGGATTGTCTGGCCCGAAGGGCTGCGTCCGCAGGCGCGTGATTACACACCGCTGGAATTCGATGGTGAATCTTCACTGACCCTCGATTTTTATATTCATGAGCAGGGCGTAGCCAGTGACTGGGCAACTCAGGCGCAGCCTGGCGATCGGTTGATTGTCGGCGGGCCACGCGGCTCGCTGGTGGTGCCGACCGATTACGCATTCCAGCTCTACGTCTGTGATGAAACCGGGCTGCCGGCTTTTGCGCGCCGTCAGCGTGACGTCCGGGCGCAGGCGCTGCATCTCTATGCCTTTACCGATGAAGCGACGGGCCGCGACTATTTATCTGATACGGCTGATGTGACGACAAACTGGCTCGGCAGCGGCCAGATGCAGAAAGCGCAGCTCAGCCAGCTGATTGCCCGGCTGGATCAGATCACTATCCCGACGGAAGATTACTTTGTCTGGCTGACCGGCGAAGGTGAGTTTGTTAAAGCGCTGTGTGACTACTTCACGGTGCAGCGCGGCCTCAACAGTGACTTCGTACGGGCGGTGGCCTACTGGCACCATAAGTAAGTCGCTAAGGCAATTGAGTTTTGCCAGGCGGCGCACTACCATCAATCCCACTTTTTCGCAGCAGGGCAGGCCATGAAACAGCATCCGACTTCCACTTCATCTGAGGATCAGACTGCGCGCGCAGGCAGTTGCAGCGGACGGCGCAAGCGACGTGAAAAGATGCTGGAAGCAAGTGAGATTCGCCTGCTGATGCTCCATTTCCTGGCGCAGAATGCCGCTCACGGCTATGAGCTGATCAAGTCTGTCGAGGAGCTGTCAAAGGGAGAGTATTCGCCCAGTCCGGGGATCATTTATCCCAACCTGACGCTGCTGGAAGAGATGGAGGCGATTCAGGTGGTGGATGCGCAGGCAACGCGTAAAGCCTACCGCCTGACGGCATCGGGAGAAGCGCAGCTGGCAGAGAACCGTGAAACGGTCACCAGCCTGATTACACGGCTCTCTACGCTGGCAATTCTGGTCAATAACCGCAGCATTCCTGCTGTTGAGCAGGCGATTCATGGGCTGAAGGTCGCGCTGAACCGGCGGCTTGCGCAGGAAGATATCTCAGAAGCCGCGCTGCAGACGCTGATTAAGGCGCTGCACGACGCGGCAGAAAAAATCACCCTCAGCTAATCTCGGAGTTAGCTGACTTCAGTTTTGTGTTTGTCGATGTGGCCCAGCGTACGATCCGGGAAGCAGATGTCCCGCACACGCTGTTTCAGCGTGGTCGCATCCGGGAAGCCACCATCCCGCTTACGTTCCCACAGCAGATGCTCATCCAGCGTAATCTCAAAGATACCGCCGGTGCCCGGTTTCAGCGTCACCTCCGCCAGATCCTCAGCGAACGTATGCAGAAGTTCCTGTGCCATCCACGCTGACCGCATCAGCCAGTTGCATTGCATACAGTAGTGAATAACAACCACAGGTTTTTGCGCCATAACTCTATTCCTTTACGTGTTGATAAATGCCAATGCATTCGGGTTAACAATTTGTGCGCTGTGGTTTACATCTAAATGTAAATAAGATTGATAATGATTATCAGTTGCATTAAATTCCGGGCGATAATTACTACACCAGCATGATGTTCTGACTTTTCACGGCTTTTATGCGGAGCCGTTTTACTGTTGCCAGCAAGCAAGTGAGCGAATACTAACAATTAATCAGGTAATTCGCGCCTATGTCACCACGTTTTCGGAGATTGACGCAACCGCGTCTGACTCAACTGGCGTTGCTCGCCACCTTCATCAATACCACCTGCACTTATGCTGCGGGCAGTGAATCTGCCACGCTAACCCTTTCTGATCGCTATGGCAGCAGTGCCGAACCGGTAATGACGGTGACAGCACCGGAAATCAAAAAAACGGCAGGCAGTAAAACCTCGCTCTCTGCCAGCGATCTGCAACAGCGTGGTGCCACTGACTTTGGATCGATCATGCGCTATGAACCGCTGATCAGTGCTACCGGTACCCGTGGCGGTTCATCAGCCGGTAAGAGCGGTTTTGATCGGGCCGGTTATACCGGCTACAACATTCGTGGCCTCGAGAGCAACCGCGTCGGTCTGGATGTGGACGGCATTCCGTTGCCGCAGGCCACTGGCCGCAGCTATGTAGGACGCGCAGGTCTCGACAGCTTTGGCATTGGCCGCGATTACATCGATCCTTATATGTTTGGCCGTATTGAGATTGAGAAGGGCGCCACAGCAGTGGAACAGCCGAACACCTCGATTGGCGGCAACGTCTCGTTCCGTAATAAGTCTCCCGACGATTACCTGCATCCCGGAAAAGCGACCGCGTTCAGTTATCAGAGCGACTATGACTCATCCAGTCGCAGCTGGCATAACGGCATCACCGCCGCTGCCGGTGACGATGAACTGCGCGGCATCTTTGTTTACAGTCGCCGTGACGGACAGCAGACCCGTAACAACAGCGATACGCTGGATGCGTATCCCGCTAACTGGCACTCCGACGCCTTTATGACCTCCGGCATCTGGCAGCCCAATGATGCTCACAAGCTCAGCGCGACGGTCGATTACTATCACAAAACCCACCACAGCCATTACGACAGCTGGAGCACTTCAGGCAATACAGTCTGGGGGACGGCACAGCAGCAGAGTGATACCCGCCGCTGGGGCATCAGCCTGGCGGATGAGTACACCCCTTACAATGACCTGGTCGACAGCCTGACGACCCGCATTTACTGGCAGCAGACCCAGGCGCATGACAACACCCGGATGCCGTCGAGTGCCACCGCCAGGCAAACCGTCTATTCCGATTACAACAGCGACAGCTTCGGTTTTGACACCCGCGCGCTTAAAAGCGTCGGGCGACATGAACTGAGTGCCGGGCTGAATGCGCGCCTGGTGGATACTGAGCGACCTTTCCGTCAGTCACCGCCAGCCAGTACTTTTACTGCGATCATGCAGCCGCAGGCTAACAGTCGCAGCTACAGCGTGGGTGGTTATCTGCAGGATACCATCAGCTTCGATGCTGACGGACATCGGGCGGCCATCGTGCCAGGCGCGCGCGTGGCCTATCAGAACACCCGACCGCGTGATGTGGCAACGCTGACCACGAACAGTAGCGTGCTCGACGCCAGCGAAGTTTCAGCGCTCTATGGGTCGCCAAACAGCGACACCCAGATATTGCCCTCGATTGCCTTCCAGTACGATCTGACACCGAAGCTGATGACTTATCTGCAATATACCCGTGGCGCGCAGTTCCCCAACGATACGCAGCTTTATGGTTCATGGAACCTTGGCTCCAGCTATGCCGGCACCGCGCAGTATGCGCTGATTGGTAATGCAGATCTGAAAACCGAAACCAGCAACAACTACGAGTGGGGTGTAAAAGGAGAGGTGGCAAAAGGCGTCACGCTTAACGCTGCCGCTTTTTATAACGACTATAAAAACTTTATTGCCTTTACCCGCTACAGCCGGGCGGCTAATCCGGGTCAGTTCGTCAATGTGCCTGCCAACATTTACACCACCTATCAGGCGGAGAACCGCGATAAAGCCTACATCTACGGGGCTGAAATCAGCAGTAAAGTGAACTTCGGCAGCTGGTTCAGCGAGGTCGAAGGTCTGAGCGCCAATCTGGCGTTTGGTTATACGCAGGGCGCGGCAAAGTCGAGCTACCTTGGTGACCGCTACATCGACCTTGAGAGTGTTGCCCCGATGAAAGCGATCGTCGGACTCGCCTGGGATGATGAGGCGCGCGGCTACGGTGCCGCCGTTACCGCTACCTTTGTCAAAGGTAAGCAAGCCAGTGCGACTAACCGCGAAAGCTTCGCTAACAACGGCAGCAGCCTGGCCGACTCCAGCACCGATTACATGCGGGTGCCGGGTTATGGCATGGTAGATATGACCGCTTACTGGCGCGTCGCGCACAACGTCAGGCTGAGTGGCGGGCTTTACAACATAACCGATCGCAAATACCGGGATTACCTCAGCAGCCGTGAACTGACCAGCGCCACTCAGCAGGAGCGCAACGATCAGGCGCTGGCCGTGATGCCGGGCCGTACTTTCCAGTTAGGTGTTAACGTCGATTTTTGATAGCCGTCGCCCTGCGCTGATGCAGGGCATTACTAAGAGAGCCTGAGTCATGAACCCGATTTATCAGCACTATCTTGTCCTTAAAGGTGAACAACCGAACAAATATGCCCGCGACCTGGCCGCGCTGATCGGCATCAGCGAAGCGGAATTGTGTGAAGCGCGCATCGGCGTTGATGCCGTGGCGCTGAAACGCGATTTTCCGGCGTTGCTGAAGGCACTGGGCGCAGTCGGCGAAACCAAAAACATTACCCGTAACGCTTATGCGGTACATGAACATCTGGGTGAATACCACAATGTGCAGATTGGCGCGCATGGTGGCCTGGTGCTTAATCCCCGTGCGCTCGATCTGCGCCTGTTCGTCGGTCAGTGGTGCAGCGCCTTTGCTCTGCAGGAGCCGACCGGGCAGGGCGTTCGTCACAGCATTCAGATTTTTGATCGTCATGGCGATGCGGTGCTGAAAGTTTACGCCACGGAGCAGACCAACATGGCAGTGTGGCAGACGCTGATCGCCGACTTTACCGACGCCGCGGCGACGCCGCTCGTGGTTGAGCCGGTTGCCGCTGCTCCCCTGACGGAGGCGATTGATGCCACCGCCATCGACCGTGAATGGCGCGCCATGACCGATGTTCATCAGTTTTTCGCGTTGCTGAAGCGCCACCAGGTGTCACGGCCGCAGGCGTTTCGCGCGGTGGGTGAGGATCTCGCCTGGCAGACCGGCAACGACGCGCTTGAGCGCCTGCTACAGATGGCACAGCAGGCGGGCAATGAAATTATGATTTTTGTCGGCAACCGTGGCTGTACTCAGATTTTCACCGGCAGGGTAGAGAAGCTGCAGCCAGTGGAAAACTGGCTCAACATCTTCAATCCGAAGTTCACCCTGCATCTGATGGCTGATCAGATCTGCGAAAGCTGGGTAACACGCAAGCCAACGGGCGATGGCTTTGTTACCAGCCTGGAACTGTTCGCCGCCGACGGCACGCAGATCGCCCAGCTCTACGGTCAGCGCACGGAAGGTACGCCAGAGCAGTCACGCTGGCGCGAGCAGATTGGCGCACTCCGCACGCCGGGAGCGGCGGCATGAAAAGAGCGATGCTGTTATGGCTGCTGATGACGCTGCCATCACTGGCGGCGGAGCGGGTGGTGTCGATTGGCGGTGACGTTACTCAGATTATCTATGCGCTGGATGCCCAGTCACAGCTGGTGGCGCGCGACAGCACCAGTCTGCGTCCGGCGCAGGCCGCCCGACTGCCGGACGTGGGTTATATGCGTCAGCTCAACGCCGAAGGCATTCTGGCACTGAAACCGACACTGGTGATCGCCAGCGCGCAGGCGCAACCGTCGCTGGTGCTGCAACAGATTGCCCGCGCGGGCGTCAGGGTGGTCACGGTCAGCGGCGACAGCAGCCTGCAGGCAATTCCGCAGAAAATTATCACTGTGGGCCAGGCGCTGCAGCGTGAAAGCGAAGCTCAGGCACTGGCGCAGCAAATGACGCAGCAGATTCGCCAGTTGCCGCAGCAACCGCTGCCGGTAAAAGTGCTCTACATCATGGCGAACAGCGGCATGAAGTCGATGGCGGCTGGAAATCAGACTGCGGCCGATGGCGCCATTCGCAGCGCCGGGCTGGAGAATGCTATGGGCCCGGTGCCGCACTATCAGGCACTGTCGCAGGAAGGGGTGATCGCCGCCGCGCCGGATCTGGTGGTAATAGGCGAGGATGGCCTGAAAACCCTGGGCGGCGAAGCGCAACTGTGGCAGTTACCGGGTCTGGCGCTGACGCCTGCCGGGCAGCAGCATCGTCTGCTGGTGATCGACACCATGGCACTGCTGGGGTTTGGCCTTGATACGCCACGGGCAATCGTGAAATTGCGCCAGGCGGCGGAATCGCTAAACCATGATTAAGGATAATGCGCTGCGTGGCCTGATGCTGATGCTGATCTTCCTGCTGGTGGCGATGATGCTGGCGGCAAATCTGGGGGCGATGTCGCTTTCAGTGCGGGCGCTGTGGCAGGCACCGCTCAGCGATCTTATCTGGCAGATCTGGCTGGATATTCGCCTGCCGCGCGTGCTGCTGGCGGTGGTGATGGGCATGGCGCTGGCAGTCTCTGGCGCAGTGATGCAGGGTGTTTTTCGTAACCCACTGGCCGATCCCGGTCTGCTGGGGATCAGCAGCGGGGCGGGACTGGCGGTGGCGCTGGCAATCATTATTCCGCTGACGTTGCCAGCACCGCTGGCATTGTGGCTACCGATGATCGCCGCGTTTATCGGCAGCCTGCTGGTTACACTGCTGATCTTCAGTTTCAGTCGGCTGGCGCGCGGCAATCTTTCGCGGCTGTTGCTGGTCGGCATTGCGATTAATGCGTTGTGCGGGGCAGCGGTAGGCGTGCTGTCATGGCTGAGCAACGACCAGCAGCTGCGCCAGCTGTCGCTATGGGGCATGGGAAGCCTCAGCCAGGCACAGTGGCCCGCACTGCTGATCTGCCTGCTGCTGATTCTGCCAGCCTTGCTGCTGTTACAGACTCGCGCCCGCCACCTTAACCTGCTGCAGGCGGGCGAAGAGGATGCGCACTACATGGGCGTTGATGTGAAGCGTACTCAGCATCAGCTGCTGATCCTCAGTGCGTTGCTGGTCGGTACGGCGGTCTCGGTCAGCGGCGTGATCGGCTTCGTCGGACTGGTGGTGCCACACGTGATGCGTTTTTGCCTTGGCGGCGATCATCGCTGGCTGCTGCCCGGCTCAGCGCTGGCGGGGGCGATTCTGCTGCTGCTGGCCGATACGCTGGCGCGCACTCTGGTGGTTCCGGCCGAGATGCCGGTGGGGTTGCTGACCAGCCTGATTGGTGGTCCGTGGTTTCTCTGGCTGATTCTGCGTCAACAGCGAGGGCTGGAGTGATGGACATTTTACAGGCCAGGGGGTTGTGTCTCGCGCGCGGCGGCAAAACTGTTATCGATAATCTCGATGTTACGCTGTCAGGTGGCGAGCTGGTGGCGCTGATTGGCCCCAACGGCGCAGGTAAGTCGACGCTATTGCGGATGCTGACGGGATTTCTGTCGCCCGATCGGGGCGAGTGCTGGCTGGGCGATCGACGGCTGACGGCATGGCCGCGTGAGCAGCTGGCACGACGCCGGGCAGTGATGCGCCAGCAGAACAACCTGACGTTTTCACAGTCTGCGCAGTCGGTCGTGGCGATGGGCCGTGCGCCCTGGCCGGAGGCGCAGACGTCGCAGATTGTGGCTGAGGTTATGCGGCTGACAGGTTGTGAAGGGCTGGCGCAGCGCGATTACCGCCAGCTCTCCGGCGGTGAACAACAACGGGTGCAGCTGGCGCGGGTGCTGGCACAGCTCTGGCATGAGGGAAGACCACGCGGCTGGCTGTTTCTGGATGAGCCGACTTCGGCGCTGGATCTCTTCTGGCAGCAGCAAACCCTGCGTTTATTACGCCAGCTGACGCGCGCCGGAGATCTCACCGTCTGTACCGTGTTACATGACCTTAATCAGGCCTCATTGTGGGCCGATCGCATACTGCTGCTGCACGCAGGCCGACTGGTGGCACAAGGCTCGCCGCAGACGGTGATGACGGAAGCGACGCTGACGCGCTGGTACCAGGCCGATCTGCAGGTAGTGGCGCATACCGGGAGTGGACAGCCGCATATCCAGCTGCGTATTTAGACCGTTTCGCTTTAAAAACATCGCCTTGCGCGGTTTTATTCGCTGATTTTGCGCTATACCTGGAGTTCCGGACAGATTCAAGGAGACCATAATGGCAAAATCATTAGATCAGACCGCTGAGCAACTGGGGAATATTTTACTCTCTTCCGGACTTCATCTGGCGACCGCCGAATCCTGTACCGCCGGGCTGATCAGCATGACGCTGGCCGCGGTGGAAAACAGCGGAGACTTTTATACCAGCGGCTTTGTGACCTACAGCGAAAATGCCAAAATCCGTCTGCTGGGGGTGCGCCCTGACACGCTGAAACAGCATACGGCGGTGAGCGAACAGACGGCGCGGGAGATGGTGCAGGGCGCCTGCGCCCGCTCCGGCGAGCCGGTGGGATTATCCATTACCGGCTATGCCGGACCGGATGGCGGCGAAGATGGTACACCGGCGGGCACCATCTGGTTTGGCTGGGTATTGCCCGACGGCAGAGACGAAGCGGAGTGCCATCAGTTCAGCGGCGATCCGAAATCGGTGATGGAGCAGGGGACACAGTTCGCGCTGGAAGGACTCATAAAACGGCTGCAGCGAGCCGATCGTTAAAGGCGCGAAACGCGCCTTTAAACAGGCTTAGCGGCAGTCGACAATCAGACGTCCCTGCACTTTGCCATCCAGCAATGCCTGCGCACCTTCTCTGGCTTCACTTAGCGGGATCACCCGGCTCAGCTTACTGAGCCGTTCGCTATCCATCAGCTCACCGAGTCGTTGCCACGCCTGCTGACGAAGCGGCTTCGGACACATCACGCTATCGACACCGGCCAGCGTAACGCCACGCAAAATAAAGGGTGCGACGCTGGCTGGCAGGTCGAGTCCCTGCGCCATACCACAGGCGGCAACCGCGCCGTCCCGCTGGGTGGCGGCCAGCACATTCGCCAGGGTGTGACTGCCGACGCTGTCTATCGCGGCGGCCCAGCGCTCTTTTGCCAGTGGCTTGCCGGGTTGGGAGAGTTCTTCACGGTCAATGACCGATGCCGCGCCCAGCGTATCAATCAGATAGGCATGGTCGCTGGTGCGCCCGCTGGAAGCGATCACCTGATAACCCAGACGCGCCAGCAGGCTGACGCTATAGCTGCCGACGCCGCCACTGGCACCGGTTACCAGTACCGGCCCCTGTTCAGGTGTGATGCCCTGTTTTTCCAGCGCCATCACGCAGAGCATTGCGGTCAATCCCGCTGTACCGATTGCCATGGTTTGCAGCGGACTCAGCGTGGCGGGCGGGCGCACCAGCCAGTCGCCACTGACGCTGGCTTTCTGTGCCAGGCCGCCCCACTGTTTTTCGCCCACGCCCCAGCCCGTCAGCAGCGCCACATCATCCTCTTTCCAGTCAGGATGGCGGCTGGCCGTCACCCGGCCAACAAAATCGATACCTGGCACCATCGGGAACTGGCGCACAATCGGGCCTTTGTTACAGATAGCCAGGGCATCTTTGTAGTTCAGGGATGAGTAGCTGACGTCGAGCGTGACATCGTGGTCAGGCAGTTGAGATTCGGGGAGATCTTTCAGCAGGGAACGGTAACCTTGTTCGTCATTTTCAATGACCAGTGCCTTGAACATGCAGCCTCCGGCAGAGTGGGAAAGAGAAGATCAGTTTACGCCTGGCAGATGCAATGCGGTAGGGCAATGGCCCCGTCTCCCGGCAATGAAGACGACACGAGCGGAAAAACAGGCTGACAGCGGCAGTGAGTTAAGTGCATAAATCTGCATATAATTCAGATAATTAGTCGTATTGTGAATTTTTTATGATAAATAGACTATAAAAATCATGTTGTTACATGCGAAGAGGGTGACTGAATAATTACCTGGTTCGGGTTGTCCATGCCTGAAAAAGATGACATTATGACCGCCACTTTTTGACCCTGCTTCTTTGCCACAGAGGACGTCGCCATGTCCGGTTCACCGCGCATCCGCCCGGATTACCGTTCGCTTTTTCCGGCGCTCACCGGGTTATCCTCTTTTCCGATATCTCCGTTATTCACCATGCGGTGAGGCCAGCCAGGCAGCGGCTATGGATCTGCTCTCCACGGGCTGCGTAACGCCTTCTGACTGTTAAGTATTCGCCGGGGCACTGTCCCCATAATTGTGCCTCTGGCACTTCCTCCCTGACGTTAGGGATTCTGTTATGACTCCACTGAAAATTGCTGCCAGCGCCGCTGTGGCGCCCAGTCTGACCCTGAACACTGCGCGAGACGTGGTGACGCTGGATAACACCGACTTCACTGATGTGGCGGCGGTTGTCGTCTCGCTGGCGGATACCCGTAGCGGCGTGCTGGCGCTGCTGCGTCATACCGGCTTTAATCTGCCGGTGTTTGTCGCTAACGCGTTTGAAGAAGAGGTGATGCACCTGCCCGGCGTCAGCGGTGAGCTGAATGGCGATCCGCAGGAGTGGATCGCGCTGGAAGCGGCTGCGCAGGCGTATGAAGCGGCGCTGCTGCCCCCTTTCTTCGAGACGCTGACCCGCTATGTCGATATGCAGAACAGCACCTTTGCCTGTCCCGGACATCAGGGCGGTGCTTTCTTTAAAAAGCATCCGGCGGGCAAACAGTTTTATGACTTCTACGGCGAGAATGTTTTCCGCTCTGATATGTGCAATGCCGACGTCAAACTGGGCGATCTGCTGATCCACGAAGGCTCGGCCAAAGATGCGCAGAAGTATGCGGCAAAGGTGTTCAACGCCGATAAAACCTACTTTGTGCTCAACGGCACCTCAAGTGCCAACAAAGTGGTGACCAATGCGCTGCTGACGCGTGGCGATCTGGTGCTGTTCGACCGCAACAATCACAAGTCGAACCATCATGGCGCGCTGATTCAGGCGGGCGCGACCCCGGTTTATCTTGAAGCGACGCGCAATCCTTTCGGCTTTATTGGCGGCATTGACGCGCACTGTTTTGATGAGGCTTATCTGCGCGAGCAGATCGCGGCCGTGGCTCCGCAGCGCGCGGCTGAAGAACGGCCTTTCCGTCTGGCGATCATCCAGCTGGGCACCTACGACGGCACGGTCTACAACGCGCGTCAGGTGGTGGATCGCATCGGCCATCTGTGTGATTACATCCTGTTTGATTCCGCGTGGCTGGGCTATGAGCAGTTCATTCCACTGATGGAAGGCTGTTCGCCGCTGACCCTGCAACTGAATGAGAACGATCCCGGCATTTTTGTCACGCAGTCAGTGCATAAGCAGCTGGCAGGTTTTTCGCAGACTTCGCAGATCCATAAAAAAGATAATCATATTCGCGGACAGCGCCGCTTCTGCCCGCATAAGCGACTGAATAACGCCTTTATGCTGCACGCATCAACCAGTCCGTTTTATCCGCTGTTTGCCGCGCTGGATATCAACGCCAGAATGCATCAGGGCGAAGCGGGGCGTCGCATGTGGGATGAGTGCGTCACGCTGGGTATTGAGGCGCGTAAAGCGATCCTGGATCGCTGTGAGATGATCCTGCCGTTTGTACCGGAGACGGTGGATGGTCAGCGCTGGCAGGATGCGCCCACTGAGACGATCGCCCGCGATCTGCGCTACTTCAGCTTTGAACCGCAGGCGAAGTGGCACGGTTTCGCGGGTTATGCGCGCGATCAGTATCGGGTGGATCCCTGCAAGCTGTTGCTGACCACGCCGGGGATTGATGCGGCCAGCGGTGAGTATAGTGATTTCGGGATTCCGGCGACCATTCTGGCGAACTATCTGCGCGAAAACGGCATTGTGCCGGAGAAGTGCGATCTCAACTCAATCCTGTTCCTGCTGACCCCGGCAGAGAGTCCGGAGAAGATGGCGAATCTGGTGGCGATGCTGGCGCAGTTCGAACAGCACGTCAAAGAGGATGCGCCGCTGGCCGAAGTGCTGCCGACCATTTACCGCAAAAATGCCGAACGCTATGCCGGGTATACCCTGCGTCGCCTCTGCCAGGAGATGCACGACCTTTACGTCAGTCACAACGTCAAGGATCTGCAGCGCCTGATGTTCCGCGCCGCGGAGTTCCCGCCGGTCAGGGTGAATCCGCAGGATGCGCATCAGGCTTATATTCGCGGCGAAGTGGAGCTGGTGCCGATAGCCGAAGCACAAGGCCGGGTTGCCGCAGAAGGTGCACTGCCTTATCCACCGGGTGTGCTGTGCGTAGTCCCTGGGGAAGTCTGGGGCGGTGCGGTGCAGCGTTACTTCCTGGCGCTGGAAGAGGGGCTTAATCTGCTGCCTGGCTTCTCACCAGAGCTGCAGGGCGTTTACACCGAAGAGGATGACCAGGGACGGAAGTATCTGGTGGCGAATATGATAGTGGGGCGCTGATCTGAGCGTGGGCAGAGGCGGGTAGCGGCCCGCCTGCCTTTTTGTTCGCTGCGCGAACGGGGCTGAGAAGGTTTCGCCTGGCGGCGGTGTACGCTTTGCAGCGGGTATGCACTGAGCAGGTTTTGCCCGGCAGGCCCTGGGTTCGCTGCGCGAACGGGCTGTGAGAGGTTTTCGTTCGCCTGGTAAGCCGGGCAGTTTCAGATTCGCCTCTGCAGGCGACCGACAAGGGGGCGCCAGTCGCCGCGCCCCCTTGACCCCGGGCTCCGGCCTGCTTCACCGCCGCTTCGCGGTCCCTTCGCTACTTCAGGATTTCTCACGGACCGGCGGGACGCGCCATCCATGGCGCGAACCCGCCTCTTCGCGACATCCCTGTCGCTCGTCCTGAAATCCCTCATCCGCTCAGCGGTTCTGACGGCCTCCCCACCCCCTCGCTGTTATCTCTGCTTTTTTATGGCAGGTTCGCTGTCGCTGTAAGTTTCCGGGATGGTCTTCGCTATCAGACCATCAGACAGCACGGCAACAGCGAAATGAAAAGATAATTACAGGCGGGGGTTTGGGAGAGGCGTCCGAAGCGCTGAGGAACAACCGGAGGCCAGGATGAGCCGACAGGACGTCGGCGAAAGGACGGCACGAGCCAGGGATGGCGAGTCCGGACGGTCCGTCGGCTGCAGGGCGTGACGAAGGTACCCCGCACAGCGGGGCGCGCAGGCAGCCGGACGCCGGGATTATTAAGGGGCGGGCGTCCGCCCCTTAATACGTCCGCCTGCTCGGGCGATCTGAAACTCCTGACCGCCTGGCGGGCGGAACCCGCTCAGTGCATACCCGCGGCTAAGCGAACGAAACCTTCTCATAGCCTGTTCGCGCAGCGAACAATCCCAGCTTCAGGCGCTGCACCCAAGCCCGTTCGCGCAGCGAACACTCCCCCCGGCTTTAGCGCTGAGCCAATCAGAATCCCCGATAACTCTTCTGCGCGGTACTCACCTTATAAAGATAACGACGCGACTCCGCCGACGGATGCTGGTTCGCCAGGGTCGAATAAACCTTGCTCGGTGACATGCCGTTAATCATCGAAAACGCTCGATCTTTATCGCTGGAGAAGACGCGCAGCACGCTGCCTGCGCCGCCGTTATAGGCGGTGATCACCGCATAACGACGTGACACCGGATCCTGAATGCCGCCCAGATAGCTACGCTGCAACAGCGACAGATAAGCGGTACCCGCATCAATATTGTTCTCTGGATCCAGCAGGTAGCTGCGGCTCGGCTTGCCCCATTTACCCTTCATGCGGAACACGTCAACACCGGCAGTATGCTGCACCACCTGCATCAGACCCAGCGCATCAGAATGGCTCACGGCGTAGGGGTTAAAGCTCGACTCGGTCTGCATAATCGCCAGAATCAACGAGGCATCAACACCATACTGATCGGCGGCTTTACGCACCATCGGCAGGTATTTGTGCGCACGCTTATCCAGGTGGTTCGGCACCATCGGAATCGAAATGGTGTAAATCACATGCAGACCCGAGGTGCGGCGCTGCAATTTATTCTGAATCAGATAGTCAGCAAAAGCTTCCGCGCGACCCTGCCAGCGAATCGGCTGACCGGTATTATCCAGCACCTGCCCATACAGCAGCGGCTCTTTACTGATTTCAATATCGTTGGCGTCAGAGTAGAGATCGACATTACCCGGATCTTCGCCAATCAACAGGGTGGTCACGATTGCCTGACGCAGGCTGGCCATAGGATCGGTGCCAGAAATCGTCTCGATGGTCAGCTTACCGCTTTCAAAGTTAATGTGGCTGCGGGTGTAATAGTTGTCGCTATATTTGACGTAATCTTTGGGTCCGGCGATAAGGACCTCATTGATACCCCAGATATTCTCAATATTATGAGCAAACTGCCCCATCAGAATATCAAAGGCGTTGGTATCTTTTACCCACTCCTCGTGGGACTGCTGTTTCTTTGACCCGGAACAGGAAACCAAAAGTGGTGCTATCACCAGCAGGGCGATTAATTTTTTATTCATTGGGAATGCAAGCCTGACCTGGATAACCGGCCTCAGCGATGAGGCCCGGAATGTTTACGCTTCTGGCGGTGTATAGCCTTCGATATGAACGTCTTTACCTTCGAACAGGAAATTGATCATCTCCTTCTCCAGCACTTTACGATCTTCGGGATTCATCATGTTGAGCTTCTTCTCGTTGATCAACATGGTCTGTTTCGCCATCCACTTCTGCCAGGCTTCTTTGGAAATGTCGTTGTAAATGCGCTTACCCAGATCGCCCGGGTAGAGCTGAAAATCCTGTCCTTCCGCGTCGCGCTGTAAAAAAGTACAAAAAATAGTGCGGCTCATTATTCTTCCTCATTAATCTCACAACTGTTCAAAGCCAGTTGTCGGGGATGGCGCAGCTCGTGTAACAGGCGCTCAACGGGTGCGGCTAATCCCACAGATGGTGGCAGCGCTAAGTTATACCAGAGACCGCCTGCTTCATCCATCGCCGCCCCGACAGAAGGCCACGTCAGCCACATTGGCACGATATCGAGATGGAAATGGCTGAAGGTGTGACGAAACGCAGTAAGCTGCTGCGGTTTTGCATGGATGCCGCGGGCCGCCAGCCAGTCGGTCAGTGCCGCTTCCGTAGTGAACTGCGGGAAGCAGAACAGGCCGCCCCACAAGCCCACAGGCGGGCGCTGCTCCAGCCAGACATCATCACCATCCTGCATCATCAGGAACCAGCCGCTGCGCTCTGGCAGCACCTGCTTAGGCTTCTTACCGGGATAGCTCGCCCAGCTGCTGCTGGCATACGCCTCACAACCGCTGTTCAGCGGGCAGATTTCGCACTTCGGCTTCGATCGGGTACAGACGATAGCACCCAGATCCATCATCGCCTGATTAAACTGGCTGACGCCCTCGGCGGGTGTGACCTCTTCGCTGATCTGCCAGAGCCGCTTTTCGACCTCTTTCTTACCCGGCCAGCCGCTGACAGCATAGCAACGGGCCAGCACGCGCTTGACGTTGCCATCCAGAATCGGGAAATGCTGCCCCAGTGACAGCGACAGGATCGCGCCCGCCGTGGAGCGGCCTACGCCGGGCAGGGCAGAGACATCATCGAAATTACGCGGGAACTCGCCCTGATGAACCTCGACAATCTGCTTTGCGGCTTTATGCAGATTACGCGCACGGGCGTAGTAGCCGAGGCCGGTCCAGAGATGTAACACCTCATCCAGCGGAGCCGCAGCCAGATCGGTAACCGTGGGGAAGCGCGCCATAAAGCGTTCAAAATAGGGAATAACCGTGGCAACCTGGGTTTGCTGTAGCATCACTTCGGAGAGCCACACCTTGTAAGGCGTTTTCTCCAGCTGCCACGGCAGGGTTTTGCGACCAAAGCGCTGATACCAGTCCAGCACCTGTTGCGCGAACTGCGGCGCTTGCATCATAAGAAGGAAATTTTCCGTGTTTACTCTACACTCAGGCAGGAATTCCAGCACATGCGCACCTGGGTGTAAACCGGAAGATTGCAAAGGCTTGCTTCTGCTTATGAACTTTGCATAATGCCCGTTTCCCGGAACAGGCTAACCAGCAGGCTTTTACATGATTAATGACGTCATCACCCCAGAATTTGATGAGAACGGGCGGCCATTACGCCGGATCCGCAGCTTTGTGCGCCGCCAGGGCCGCTTAACCAAAGGCCAGCAGCAGGCGCTGGACACCCTGTGGCCGGTCATGGGGGTGGAATATCAGCCGGAGCCTGTCGATCTGCCCGCGCTGTTTGGCCGCGAAGCCCCGGTGACGCTGGAAATTGGCTTTGGCATGGGTGCTTCGCTGGTAACGATGGCGCAGAACACGCCGCATCAGAACTTCCTGGGTATTGAAGTGCATGCGCCGGGCGTGGGTGCCTGTCTGGCCGCTGCCAAAGAAGCCGATGTGCAGAACCTTCGGGTGATGTGCCATGACGCGGTGGAAGTGCTGGAGAAGATGATTCCGGATAACTCGCTGCGCATGGTTCAGCTCTTCTTCCCCGATCCGTGGCATAAAGCGCGTCACAATAAACGCCGTATCGTCCAGGTGCCTTTTGCCGAGCTGGTGATGCGTAAACTGAAGCTGGGCGGCGTTTTCCACATGGCGACCGACTGGGAAGCCTACGCGGAGCATATGCTGGAAGTGATGAACAGCATCGATGGTTACCGCAACCAGTCAGAACAACAGAATTATGTGCCGCGTCCTGAGACGCGTCCACTGACCAAGTTTGAGCAGCGCGGGCAGCGTTTAGGCCACGGCGTATGGGATTTAATGTTTGAGAGGGTGAAATAATGGCCACACAACGCAGCCGCCGTTTACGTAAAAAACTGCACATCGATGAGTTCCAGGAACTGGGCTTCTCGGTTGCCTGGCGCTTCCCGGAAGGCACCAGCGAAAGCGAAATTGATGAGACGCTGAACCAGTTCATCAATGAAGCGATCGACCCTAACGGCCTGGCCTTCGATGGCAGCGGTTACCTGGTGTGGGAAGGTCTGGTTTGCCTGCAGAAAACCGGCAAATGCACCGATGAGCATCGTGCTCTGGTTCGTAAATGGCTGGAAGATCGCAAGCTGCAGGACGTTCAGATGACTGAACTCTTTGACGTCTGGTGGGACTAAGTCGTCACACAGTGTCGGGCTGAGGCCCGATCAAAGGGTTTCAGACCCGATCTTAGGGAGTAGATATGATGCGTAAAGCGCTTCTTGCTGTGCTGCTGGTGGCAGCAACCCAGGCTCAGGCAGCCTATGAATGCAGCGTTAAGCCGCAGGACGATGTGGTGATTAAGCCGCAGAGCGTGCAGGTGGTCGGTGCCAACGGCAATATGGAAATCTCGCCGCAGGGCGACGTGCAGTTCAATGGACAGAAGGTCACGCTCGATACGGCCGGACGCCAGAAAGCGATCGACTATCAGAACGCGCTGCGTCGCGATCTGCCGTGGATCGACAGCGGGGCGACATCACGTCTGGAGAAAGGGCGTTCGGCACTGGATCAGGTCATCGTTGAAAAACTGGGCACCGACAGCAACGTGCGTAATCGCCTGACCACGCTGAATGGTCAGCTGAAACAGCAGATGAACCGCATCATTGAACACCGTGAAGATGGGCTGACGTTCCACCATCAGGCGATTGATCAGGTTCGCGCCGAAGGTGAAAGGCTGGTGCAGTCGACACTGGGCGGCGTGATGCAGGATAGCCTGAACGAGATGGGCAGTAAGCAGGGCAGCGGCGGCAGTAATCCGCTGCAGGCGATTATGGGTAATCTGGGCGGGTTGCAGCAGTCGATTCAGGCTGAGTGGAGCAAGCAGGAGCAGGATTTCCAGAACTTCGGTCACGAGGTGTGTAATCGCGTTATTTCGCTGGAAGATCAGCGTAAACAGCTTACCGGTGCACTGAAAAAATAGGTCAACGCCTCAGCCTGTCGGGCTGAGGCGCTTTTGTTACTCTTCTGCTAAGAACAGCTCCAGCAGCGAATTCAGGAACAGCTTCCCTTTCTCCGTAATCTGCCACTGCTCCGCGGTTTCAGTCACGTAACCCGAGGCAATCGCAGCATCCATCTGCGGACGGATCACCTGCTCTGACAAACCGGTATAGCGGCTGAACTCGTCGCGCGGCGCGGCTTCCAGCAGGCGAAAGCGGTTCATGAAATATTCAAACGGCTTGTCGCTATCGGCAACGTCATACTGTTTTTCGCGGTAGTTCCCCTGCATAAATCCACGCGGATGACGGGTTTTCACCGTGCGGACTATGCGGCCATCCGGTTGCGTCAGCTTGCCGTGTGCGCCACACCCAATCCCCAGATAGTCGCCGAAGCGCCAGTAGTTGAGGTTGTGCTCACAGCGATAACCCGGCTTCGCGTAGGCAGAGGTCTCATACTGCTGATAACCGGCAGCCTGCAGCAGCTGATCGCCCTGTTCGAAAATATCCCATAGTGCATCATCATCCGGCAGCACCGGCGGGCGTGAGCCAAACAGGGTGTTGGGTTCAATCGTGAGCTGATACCAGGAGAGATGCGGCGGATTAAGCGCAATCGCCTGACGTAAATCGTCGAGCGCCTCTTCAAGCGACTGATCGGGCAGGCCATGCATCAGGTCAAGGTTAAAACTGCGCAGCGACAGCGACTCGGCCAGTTCAGCGGCGCGGACCGCCTCTTCCGGGCCGTGAATGCGGCCAAGACGCTGCAGTTTTTGCGGACTGAAACTCTGTACGCCAATCGAAATACGGTTGATACCGGCGCGCTGATAGGCGCTGAACCGGTCCGCTTCCACGGTGCCCGGATTGGCTTCCATGGTCACTTCCGCATCGGGCGAGAGCGTCAGACGCTCCCGCACACCATTCATCAGCATCTGCATCGCGCTGCTGCTCAGCAGGCTGGGCGTGCCGCCACCGATGAAGATCGTGCGCACTTCCCGGCCATTGATCAGCGGTAAATCGATCTCCAGATCGCGCAGCAGGTGCTGCACGTATTCAACGTGCGGCACCTCATCTTTCAGCGCGTGGGAATTAAAATCACAGTAGGGACATTTCTGTACGCACCACGGAATGTGGATATAGAGACTTAACGGCGGCAGATTAGGCATTACGCATCGCTTCCAGCAACAGCGTCAATGCTTTACCCCGGTGAGAAACTGCACCTTTTTCCGCTTTACTCAGTTCGGCCGCGGTTTTACCCAGTGCCGGGACAAAGAAAATCGGGTCGTAACCAAAACCACCGGCACCAGCGGCGGCGCGGGTGATCTCACCCTGCCAGCTGCCATGGAACACCAGCGGGGTCGGATCTTCCGCATGACGCAGATAGACCAGCACGCAGTGAAATTGTGCCTGGCGCTGACCGTCCGGCACGTTTTCCAGCGCCTGCAGCAGCTTCTCCAGGTTCTGTTGATCGCTGGCCTCTTCACCGGCGTAGCGCGCCGAGTAGATGCCGGGCGCGCCGCCCAGCGCATCTACGGCCAGGCCGGAATCATCGGCAATAGCCGGTAATCCGGTGATCTGTGCCGCGTGACGCGCCTTGAGAATCGTGTTCTCA
Organism: Pantoea sp. Ft-CA_14; assembly: GCF_024520875.1. Taxonomy (NCBI): domain Bacteria; kingdom Pseudomonadati; phylum Pseudomonadota; class Gammaproteobacteria; order Enterobacterales; family Erwiniaceae; genus Pantoea; species Pantoea sp. Ft-CA_14. The sequence goes on from NZ_JALNPM010000005.1 coordinate 233,572, forward strand.
ATAAAGGTCAGGCCGGTCTCTTCCGCCGATTCAACCCCAAGGTCGGTCTGTGCGACGATATCCAGACCAAAGGCGGAGAGTAACTCCGCCAGCTCACGCACTTTGCCGGGATTGCCGGTTGCGAGGACAACTTTTTGCATAACAGTTCCAGTTTGATTCATTTACAGCAGATACCAGAGACCCGGGAACAGGTCCATGCCGAGAAAGTTCAGGGCATACAGCACCAGGATGACGATCATCGCTGAGAAGTCGATGCCGCCCATCGCAGGCAGAATACGGCGAACAGGTGCCATCATCGGCTCGGTTAACTGCACCAGCAGATAGTCGACAGGACCCCGGCCCTGGCTGATCCAGCTCATCAGGGAGCGAATAATAATCACCCAGAAGACCAGATAGCCGGCGGATTTAACCAGCGACAGCAGGCCGACCAGCAGATTGGTTGGGTCGACCGAGAAGACGCCCACCTGAATCAGCAATAAAATCGGGTATTTCAGCGTAGTCAGCACAAATGCCAGCAGCAGTGAGGCGGTATCTATCGGGCCCAGTGCCGGCAGTATACGGCGCAGCGGCTTAACAATCGGCTGTGTCACTTTTACGACAAACTGCGCCACTGGATTGTAAAAATCGCAGCGGGACCACTGCATCCAGATGCGTAACAGCAGCACCATGACGTAGAGATCGATCAGCGTTTTTACTAAAAACGTCAGTGTTAACATGAAGTTCCTCTGTTATTGTTGTGAGTTGTGCGCATAATCTCGTGCGCCAAAAATGGCGGTGCCGATACGCACCATCGTACTGCCTGCGGCGATTGCCGCCTCCATGTCATCGCTCATTCCCAGCGAAAGCGTGTCTGCATGCGGATAGTGCTGTTGCAGCTGCCGGAAGGCTTCCGCCATCTGCTGACACACCGCCAGCTGCCGCGCGTAATCACTCTCTGCTGCCGGAATCGCCATTAATCCGCGCAGCCGCAGTTGCGGCAGGGCAGCGATCTGCTCCGCCAGCCCGGAAACGGCCTCCAGCATGATGCCAGATTTGCTGTTCTCGTCACTGATATTTACCTGAATTAACACATTCAGCGGTGGCAGCGAAGCAGGCCGCTGATCGTTGAGCCGCTGCGCGATGCGCTGGCGGTCAATGGTGTGACACCAGGCGAAATGTTCCGCCACCAGACGGCTTTTATTGGACTGCAGCGGGCCGATGAAGTGCCACTCCAGCTCAGGATGTGCGGCCAGTGCCTGGACCTTTTCAACCCCTTCCTGAACGTAATTTTCACCAAAGGCAATCTGGTCAGCGGCAAAGGCTTCTTCGACCGCGCTCGCAGGTTTGGTTTTACTGACTGCAAGCAGGGTAATTTCTTCTGGTGCGCGGCCGCAACTCGCGGCAGCAGCAGCGATTCGCTGCCGCACTTGCTGTAGGTTCTGCTGGATTGAGGTCATAGTCAGGAGAAATTATGAATCTGGATGAAATGGTGGGGCTTAGTGTAAAGCATAATGCCGCCGATCTGCACCTTTGCAGCGGACATTTGCCCTACTGGCGGCAGCAGGGAAGGCTGGAGGCGATGCCGCAGCAGTGCCCGCTTTCTGGTGCATGGATGGCGCAGTTTATGGCCCGCTGGCTAAGTGACCCGCAGCGTCAGGAGCTGGAGCGCGCAGGGCAGCTCGATTTCGCCCTGAGCCTGGCCGATGGTCAGCGTCTGCGCGCGAATCTCTTTATGCAGCGCAACGGCCTGTCACTGGCACTGCGCATCATCGCCACGGCATGCCCGACGCTGGAAAGCCTGCAACTGCCCGCCATTGTCCCGACGCTGCTGGAGCAGCAGGATGGGCTGATTCTGGTGACGGGTGCGACCGGCAGCGGTAAAACAACCACGCTGGCGGCGCTGGTCGATGCGCTGAACCGCCAGCAGGCGCGGCATATCATCACGCTGGAAGATCCGATTGAATTTATCCATCACAGCCAGCAGTCGCTGATACAGCAGCGTGAAATCGGCCTGCACTGCGGTTCGTTCTCGCTGGGAATAAAGGCAGCACTGCGTGAAGATCCCGACGTTATACTGCTGGGCGAACTGCGCGACAGCGAGACTATTCGTCAGGCGCTGACTGCTGCGGAGACCGGCCATCTGGTGCTGGCGACGCTGCACACGCGTGGCGCAGCGCAGGCGGTGGATCGGCTGGTTGATGTCTTTCCGGCAGAGGAGAAACAGCTGGTGCGTACTCAGCTGGCGGGCAGCCTGAAAGCGGTAATTGCACAGCGGCTGGTGCCATCAGTTGCCGGTTCGCGCATCGGACTGTTTGAGGTACTGATCGCCACACCTGGCATCACCAATCTGATCAGAGAGGGCAAGATGCACCAGATCCCTGCGCTGTTACAAACCGGCGCACAGGCCGGTATGCAGACGTTTGAGCAGAGCAGGCTGGCGCGTCAGGCAGCCGGACTGATTGAGTGAGGATGTCAGTAATGGTTTTCGAACCAGTCCTGCAAAATGATGGCAGCAGACTGTGAGTCGACCGATCCTTTATTGAGCGCACGATAGCCGCCGCGTTCAAACAGGCCAGCACGCGCTTCTACCGTGCTGAGTCGTTCATCCTGCAGCTCCACGCGGATGCCAAAGCGCCCGTGCAGGCGGTTGGCAAATTTACGTGCGCGATCGGTCAGCGGCTGCTCGGTGCCATCCATATTCAGCGGTAATCCCACTACCACGAAATCGGGCTGCCACTCTTTCAGCAGTTTTTCGATTACCAGCCAGTCCGGGATGCCATCCTGCGCTTTCAGGGCGGTCAGCGGACGGGCGCTGCCAGTGAGTTGCTGACCTACGGCGACACCAATACTTTTGGTGCCGAAGTCGAATCCTAACAGAGTTTGAGTTGACATCAGGCGTGTCCGGCGTCGCTGGCCATGTTGTGAATATCGACGCCAATACTGCGCGCCGCTTCGCGCCAGCGCTCTGAAATCGGCGTCTGGAACAGGATGTTGCTGTTAGCAGGCGTGGTCAGCCAGGCATTTTCCATCAGCTCATTCTCCAGCTGATCTTTTTCCCAGGCGCAGTAACCCAGCGCGACCAGCACGTTAGTGGGCTGAGACGCCGTACCGATCGACTCCAGCACGTCACGGGACGTGGTGATGATCGTGTTATCGGAAACACGAATACTGGAGGTAAAGGTGCGTTGCGCGGAGTGCAGGATAAAGCCACGATCTTCCGCCAGCGGGCCGCCGGTAAACACCGGTTTATCCAGCTTGATCGCCGGATCGCGATCGTCAGCAGAGATTTTGAGCTTCTTCAGAATGCCTTCAACCGTCAGGTTTTCCATGGGTTTATTGATGATCAGTCCCATTGCACCCTCTTCGTTATGTTCGCAGAGATAGACCACGGAACGTTTGAAGAAAGGATCCTGCAATGAAGGCATGGCAATCAAAAAGTGATGTTGTAAATTCATTCTCACACGATGTACCAAAAAAATAACCGGCACGCGACGGCCGCACCGGTATTGGGTTGATCACGGAGCTTCGCCCCGGCGTCATGCTCAGCCCAGGCGCTTCTCAATGGCATCCATCAACATGCCGGTGATGGAGATCGGGAACGCAGCCTCAATTTCACGAATGCAGGTTGGGCTGGTCACGTTAACTTCAGTCAGTTTATCACCGATGATGTCCAGACCGACAAAAATCAGCCCTTTTGCTTTCAGCGTCGGGCCAACACGGCGCGCGATTTCCCAGTCGCTTTCGCTCAGCGGACGCGCTTCACCGCGACCACCGGCGGCGAGGTTGCCACGCGTTTCACCGCCCTGCGGGATACGCGCCAGGCAGTAAGGCACCGGCTCGCCATCGACGACCAGCACGCGTTTGTCACCCTCGGTGATCGCCGCAATATAATTCTGCGCCATGCAGAAACGGCTCTCATGCTCGGTCAGGGTTTCGGTAATCACGCCAAAGTTAGGATCATCTTTCTTCACGCGGAAAATCGACGCACCACCCATGCCATCCAGCGGCTTCATGATGATGTCGCCATGCTCCTGCCAGAAAGCGCGCAGCTGCGCTTTGCTGCGGGTCACCAGGGTATCAGGCGTAAACTCGGCAAACCAGGCGGTGTAGAGCTTTTCGTTACAGTCACGCAGGCTCTGCGGTTTGTTCACGATCAGCGTACCCAGCTCTTCAGCGCGCTCCAGAATGTAGGTCGCATAGATGAACTCGGTATCGAATGGCGGATCTTTGCGCATCAGCACCACATTCAGGTCAGCCAGCGGGATCACCTGCTCGCTGCCGAACTGATACCAGTTCTCAGGGTTCTGCTCGACGGTCAGCAGGCGGGTGCGGGCAGAGGCCACGCCACCGCGCAGGGAGAGATCGTGCATCTCCATGTAGTGAATTTCATAACCACGGCGCTGTGCTTCCAGCAGCATAGCGAAGCTGGAGTCTTTTTTAATATTGATGGACGAAATAGGGTCCATCACGATGCCAAGTTTAATCATTATTATCTCCTCGGTGAGGCGGCATTTACCGCCTCGTCTGGTTCGGTCTGCAGTGGGCCGATCGGTCAGGACATCATGCCTGCTCTCTTTCCGCTGAAAGTATCGCTTAACCCAGGTCGCCAAACCTCACCTGAAGTGCCGTAATGGCTGTCAGCGCGGTAGTTTCGGTACGCAATACCCGTGGGCCAAGCAGAATGTCAGTAAAATCGTGCTGCGCCGTCATCGCAATCTCGTCCGCAGACAAACCGCCTTCAGGGCCAATCAGCAACCTTACCCGCTCAACAGGCTGTGGCAGCGTGTTGATGCTGTGGCTGGCGCGCGGATGCAGATTAAGCTTCAGTCCGCTATCTGCTTCTGCACACCAGGCTTCCAGCGTCATCGCTTCACGAATCTCCGGCACGCGATTACGGCCGCACTGCTCGCAGGCGGCAATAGCAATTTTCTGCCACTGCTGGATCTTCTTCGCCAGACGCTCAGCATCAAGCTTTACGCCACAGCGCTCGGAAAACAAGGGTGTAATGACATTCACGCCCAGTTCGATCGATTTCTGGATAGTGAATTCCATTTTTTCACCGCGCGACATCACCTGACCTAAATGCAGATGTAATGGTGACTCGCGATCGTCCGGCTGGCTCTCTGTGACCGATACTTTTACACGCTTTTTATCTACATGCGTGATCTCTGCTGCAAAAGTCAGATTAGTGCCATCAAAGAGTTCCAGACGCTGACCTGCCGTCATCCGGAGCACCCGGCCCACATGATTGGATGCATCTTCATCCAGGGTAATTTCACTGCCGATGCTTAATGGCCCGGCGTGATAGATGCGAGGTATACGCATAAGGTTCCTGAGACCGGACGCCGCGCTGCAGCGGCGTCATTGGAAAAAGAGCTAGTGTAGGGCAGGGATTTTAGCGCTGGCAAGCCTGCTGCACATAAGGATTGTGATTGCCCTGAACCTTTGCAATGCGCTGGTCGCGTTCGCACTCCCAAACTGATACGGGATAGAGCTTGTTCCAGGCGGTAAACAGCTGCGTCTGCTGGCGCGAAATACGCAGATGATACTGGTCGCGCATATAGAAATAGGTGCGGGCAATGGCACCACGCGCCCGCGCAGGTGGCTCCGCCTGTTTGAGTTTAAAGTCGATCTTCATCTCACACTGGCCGTACTGCTGCTCGCTGCCGTTCCATTGACTGTAGGCGAAGTTGCCACGGTCGCCATTCACTTCACCCACCGCAGGCTGCAGGTTGTGCAGGTCGGTTTCGATGCGGCGGTAGTCGGGATCTTTGCTGCAGTTTTTACGACCGCCATCCTGCCAGCACTGACGCTGATGGCCAAACTCCCAGGCGGGCATCACATGTTCCCACTCAATGCGTGCGGCGCGATTGGCGTTTTTGCGCACCTGATAGCCACAGCTGTTGAGATCGGGAATCCCCTTTTTTCCCTGCCACTGAATCTTACAGCCACAGTAAAAAGAACCCGGTGCATCGGCGTTGATCGCCGCCGCAAAGGTTTTGGCCTGCTGAAAGTTATTTTGATGATAGTTATTCAGGTTAAGGGCGTCAGCGGCGGGCGCAAACAGCAGCGCAACCGCCAGACTTAGTATGCGAGACATATTCCAGATTTCTACTCAGTACGAAAAAGGGCGGCAGGGTAACAGAATGTGGAATAGGGCGGAATGGGGATTCTTCTCAGGACGCGACAAATTCACCCGCGGTCAGCAGGCTGCCACAGTGCACGCAGCGATATTCACTCTCTTTGCGCAGTATACGATTGTGGCGGCGCACGGTCAGTTGATGCTGCTGGCACTGACAGCGGTAGGCAAAGGTGTTGCTGCGTACGGATGCGATCTCAAACTGGTGAGTACGCCGTGCCGGAACGCCCAGCACCTGCTCCATCATCCACTTCCACTCTTTGCCGTGCGGCGCGACGCGACCAAATTGCTTCCAGACCAGCAGATGCGCCAGCTCATGCGGCACCACTTCATCGATAAATGCCTGCTGGTTTTCCAGCAGCAGCACAGGATTGATGCGAATTTCCCAGGACGCCAGCCAGGCGGTGCCCGCCGCCGTACCACGCTGCTGGTAGAGCAGCTTCGGTTCCGGATAACGGGTTTTCAGCGCCTGATTCGCACGTTCAAGCGACTGGCGCAACGAGCGCATTACGGCCTGCTGCAGGGCAATGGGGAGACGAGGCGTTTTCATGGCGCTCAGAATAATCGCCGCCGCGCAGGAACTCAACGTCGCCAGCGACAAGTGTGGTTCTGGCTGGGGGAAAATTTCTGGTTTAAATATTGTTATGGGCTTTTTTAGAATATTCTATTAATGACATTCACCGCAGAGTGGATGGATGAAAAGCGAACGGCACAGGGCATGGATAAACCAATGAAAAATAATGATAACGTCAGGAAACAACGGATTGTGCTGGTGACGGATCTGATGGCCGGTCGTGGTGGGATGGAAAATGTGACCGGTCAGTTGATCACGGCCCTGAATGCGGAACCCGGTACCGAAGCAGGGCTGTTTATTATCAACAGCGGAGAGGAGAGCCACTCCCGCGCCTGGACCGCCAATGCTGTTCTGGCTGAGAGCGTCTGCACGCTGCGGAATAAGAAAATAAAAAATCTTATTCATACGCTGAGAATGGCCGCCTTCTTTCGTCGTTATCAGCCCGATCATGTCCTGACCCTCAACACCATTCCCTGCCTGATGACGCGCCGGGCAATCACGCTTTCAGGACGTAAAATCGTATTGTCGAGCTGGATGCACCTGCCTCCGCGTGAACGTTATCGTCCCCATTATCTGCTGCGGGCCGATCACCATTTTGCGATCAGTAATCAGATTAAAGAGCAGCTGGTGGAACTGGGCGCACGCGCCACTGACGTTGACGTGATCTATAACCCGATCAAACGCAATGAGACGCTAATCGGCAGACCCCAGGCGCTGAAGTTTCTCTATATTGGTCGCGTCCATTATCAGCGGCAGAAACAGCTTAAAGATCTGTTTGATGCCCTGCAGCAGCTGGATGCGCCCTGGACGCTGGAGATAGTGGGTGACGGGGAAGATCTGACGCAATGTCAGCACTACGTGACGCAACTCGGCATTCAGGATCGCATCACCTGGCATGGCTGGCAGGAGAATGCCTGGGAGTATGTCATCCGCCATATCAGACTGGTCACCTGCCTGGTCATGACCTCTAACTTCGAAGGCTTCCCGCTGATCCTGCTGGAGGCGATGTCACGCGGCGTCTACTGTGTTTCATCCGACTGCATCAGCGGCCCGGCGGAAATTATTCAGAACGGTATTAATGGTCAGCTCTATCCCACCCATGACAGCATGGCGCTGGCCGCGATTCTCAACGCTATGAGCGGGGATTTCCACTTCCCCGATCATCAGGCTATTAAAGCGAGCATCACCGGTTTTTATGAGGAAAATTATATGAAGCACCTGATGAGTGTGTTTAACCGCCTTACTGAGGTTAAGCATGACGAATAAAATTAGTCGCAATGGATTAACGTTAATGGTTAATTTTTCAGTTATTGCGCTCTGCCTGGCGCTGTCACTGAATATGTTTGTTACCGGCCTGCCGCAAAAAATATTCTATCTGGTCTCTTATCTCTCTATCGCGTCCGTGCTGTATGGCCTGGTGCGCAGGCGGGTGGAGTTTAAAGAGAACGGTTTTTATATCGCCCTGTTTGCTGTGGTGATTATCTTTGCCCTGATTCGGCTGTTCTGGGCGATTCACGTGAAGGGGATCGAAACCGCGCCCTCAAGCGATGCCATCACTAATATGGGCAACTATCTGCTGGGGGCGAAGCGGCTGTTGATGGGTGCCTTTGTGCTGCTCAGTCTGGCTGTTTATGGGGATCGTGTCTCCCTGACTACGCTACGCGTCGGAAAAGGGCTCATCCTTATCGGCCTGCTGATTACGCTGGGCTTTGGTATCCACGAGCATCTCTACACTGAGAATATCCGCATCAAGCTCACCACCGAAGCCGCCTCCATGTCCTCCTACATGATTCTGTTTATCTACTGTGCCTGGCTGTGGCTAAGCCGCTATGAGACGCACGCTTACTGGAAGGTAGCCGATATCGCTGTGGTGGCAGTGACCTTTGCCTTGCTCTACCTGTGCGGCACCCGTGTGACCCTGATTGCGCTGATTGCCGTGGGGCTACTGTTCCTGGTGCAGACCTACCGGCTGTCGCTGCTGACCAACTGGCGGATTAGCGCTCTGCTGGTGGGCGTAATGGCGGTGCTGATTCTGATGACCAGCAACCGCTGGGTAGAGGGAGTGCAGGATATTGAGAACTTTGGTTCAAACAGTTCGACCTCGCTGGGCGCACGTGTCGCCATCTGGGGCGGGGCGGTCAACTTTATTGAGCACCATGGCGGTTTTGCGACGCCGGATGCGCGCACCACTGAGGCGCGTCAGTTCATCACTGCGCACTATCCTCTCAATGTTGAAGGCTTCACCAACGTTAAATACAACATGCACAACGAGTTCCTCGAGGTGACGTCATTGCAGGGCTGGCTGGGTACGGCGTCGCTGGCGCTGCTCTATCTGACTGTGCTGGCGGGCTGGATGAAGAAGTGTGATCTGCGCGGCGTGGCGCTGCCGATGGTGGCGCTATTTACCACCGGACTGACCGATTCGGTGCTGCCCTATAATCAGACCGCGACCATTTTCATTATGGCACTGGCGCTCTGCTGCATACGGCGGCCCCTGCCGGTAACGCGGGTAACCACAGCGTAGTGGGGCGTTGAACAAATAAAAACGGCGGGGTTTCCAGAGAAACCCCGCCGTTTTTTTTACCGCGTTTTTTACCGGGTAAAGTTAGTCGCGTGAACCGATGTCGCGCAGTTTTTTACCTGCCATCAGGTTACGTTCGATGTGTTCCAGCGAGACGTTTTTGGTCTCAGGGATCAGCATCACCGTCAGCAGAATGAAGAACAGGTTAAGCAGTGCGTAGACCCAGAAGGTGTTCGCATTGCCCAGCGTATTCAGCATCGTCAGGAAGGTCGCACCCACGATCATGTTCGCGATCCAGTTGGTGGTGGTGGAGACAGTGATACCGAAATCGCGGCCTTTCAGCGGCTGAATTTCGGAACAGAGTACCCAGATCAACGGACCGGCTGACATCGCAAAACCGATGATGAACATCAGCAGCATACCTACCGCAAAGTACTGTGCGCCCGGCGAGTGAATGCCGAAATGCAGCATCGTACCCAGAACGCCCATACCGGCTGCCATCACCATAAAGCCCAGAATCAGGGTAGGTTTACGACCCCAGCGATCCACCAGGCCAATGGCAATAAAGGTCGCCAGTACGTTAACCAGACCCACAATCACCGTGCCCCACATCTGCTGGGTGGTGTTGGTGAAGCCCGCGATTTCAAAGATTTTTGGCGCGTAATACATGATGACGTTCATGCCGGTAAACTGCTGCATCACCTGCAGCAGGATGCCGAGATAGACCGCACGACGGAAGTGGCTGCTGCTGGTGAACAGACCCCAGCCAGACTGTTTGATCTTCAGGCTTTCACGGATCTCTTCCAGCTCACGTTTTGCCTGCTCGCTGGTGTCACGCAGACGATCCAGTACGCGTTGTGCATCGCGGAAGTTGCCTCGCGCCGCCAGCCAGCGTGGGCTGTTTGGCAGGAAGAAAACGCCGACCAGCAGCAACAGTGCCGGAATAGTGATGATGCCCAGCATCCAGCGCCAGTTGCCGGTAAAGCTAAACGCCGTATCGGACAGGTAAGCGCCAAGAATACCGATGGTGATCATCAGCTGATAAAGCGAAATCATACTGCCGCGAATTTTTTCCGGAGCGATCTCAGAAAGATAAAGCGGGGCAGTATAAGAGGCGATACCGACTGCCAGGCCCAGCAGAACGCGGGCGCTGATCAGCATTTCCGGGTTTGGCGACATCGCCGACCAGAGTGAACCGATAACGAACAGAATCGCACCGGCCATCAGGCTTTTTTTACGGCCCAGGCGGGATGACATCCAGCCGCTGCCGATAGCACCGACCGCCGCACCAAACATCATGGAACTGACGATCCACTCCTGCTGATGAGGGGTGACGTTAAAGTCCTTTGCGATAAACGGCAGAGCACCGGCGATAACGCCGATATCCAGACCGAACAGCAGACCCGCAAGGGCCGCCAGAAAGCAGACAAATAAGGTCATCGCCTTATTTGAAGTTCTGCTTTTGTGTGTATTGCCAGGCATTTTAGCCTCCAGGTTTATCCATCATTGTTTTTATCAATGTTAAAAAACCTTTTGCGGGAAAAAAGTGAGCCTGATCACATCAGTGTAATCGCTTACACACGCTGAAACCCTGAAATTCAGCATATTTTTCCCGGAAAGATTAATTAACCAGTGAGGTATAGCACTCATTAAGTTTCTGACAATGCTCTATTTACTGGCTATCAGACGACGCTGAAAATAACGCATTTTCAGCAGAATAACTACGTGCGTTAATTCCTAAATATCGGATAAACAAAGCATTTCAATTTGTAATCGTTAACATTTAGTCGTCAGAAAAAGCGAAAAGAAGTGTAGCTGAGAACTGAAAATTTGCTGCAGAGAGAAGAAGATGTCGGGCAGATGCGTTTTTTTTGTCGTCACGCGCTCACCAGAAATTGCGCTGGCCTGTCGTTCAGAAGGGTAGCGGGAGCAAAATTGCTCCGGTTAGCAATGGGGCTGAAAAGGCAATAAAAAACCCTGCCGCAGTGGCAGGGTTTTTATCAGCAGCCGGTAACCTTACAGGCCAGCCGCTTCACGCAGCAGGGCAGCTTTGTCGGTTTTTTCCCATGGGAAATGTTCACGACCAAAGTGACCGTAAGCTGCGGTCTCTTTATAGATTGGGTGCAGCAGATCCAGCATCTGGATCAGACCATATGGACGCAGGTCGAAGAACTCGCGCACCAGCAGCGTCAGCTGTTCGGTAGAGATTTTCTCGGTGCCGAAGGTTTCCACCATGATAGAAGTGGGTTCAGCCACGCCGATAGCGTAGGAGACCTGGATTTCACAACGGTCAGCCAGACCGGCCGCTACGATGTTTTTCGCCACGTAACGCGCCGCATAGGCTGCAGAGCGGTCAACTTTAGATGGATCTTTACCCGAGAACGCACCGCCACCGTGACGCGCCATGCCGCCGTAGGTATCTACGATGATTTTACGACCGGTCAGACCGCAATCGCCCATCGGGCCGCCGATCACAAAGCGACCGGTTGGGTTGATGTGATATTTGGTCGAGGCGCTCAGCCACTCTGCAGGCAGAACCGGCTTGATGATCTCTTCCATCACTGCTTCCTGCAGATCTTTCTGGCTGATAGATTCAGCATGCTGGGTAGAGAGCACAACTGCATCGATGCCCACGATTTTGCCATCGTCATACTGGAAAGTGACCTGGCTCTTGGCATCCGGGCGCAGCCACGGCAGGGTGCCATTTTTACGCACTTCAGCCTGACGCTGTACCAGACGGTGCGCATAGGTCACCGGCGCAGGCATCAGCACGTCTGTTTCGTTAGTGGCATAGCCGAACATCAGGCCCTGGTCGCCCGCGCCCTGTTCCAGCGGATCGGTACGGTCAACGCCCTGATTGATATCCTGAGACTGTTTACCAATCGCGCTTAATACCGCGCAGGAGTTGGCGTCAAAGCCCATATCGGAATGGACATAGCCGATTTCACGTACGGTTTTACGGGTGATCTCTTCGATATCAACCCAGGCGCTGGTGGTGATTTCACCGCCAACCAGCACCATACCGGTTTTAACGTAGGTTTCGCAGGCCACGCGCGCTTTAGGATCCTGTTCAAGGATCGCATCCAGCACAGCATCGGAGATCTGGTCGGCGATTTTATCGGGATGTCCTTCTGATACAGACTCGGACGTAAAAAGGTGTTTAGCCATTCTGTTCTTTACCTTAAATATGGTTTGAGTACGACTGCATAGCGCCAGTGAGGTGGTCTGACCTGACGCCCCTTCAGGCAAAGCCGCGAGCAGTGAGGTTGTGTCAGCACAGCAGGCCAACACCGCCTGGATAGTAACCTGTTTAGATGGAAAACCATCTGGACGGCTATTTTAGGATAGAGGGTAAACCAATTACCAGCCCTTTTTCTGTTTCAGCCTTTAACCTGTCTCTGTTATCGGCATAATTTGCTGACGCTACACGCAATTCCCCGATAATATTTTTGCATTTTACGGCTGTAAACTGTATAAAACGCCGCTGCTTTGATAGCAGCAGCAAGGATGACGCCACTGTTTGCGTCGCGCCTGTCAGACTCTGGTCTGGCTTTCACCCAGGTTGTTTTCCATGTGCCCCTGGCATATGCGGAGGTGATACAAGTAATGAACCACGCTTTTTCTTCTTCCGGTTCTCTGCGCTGCGGCGCTGCGCTGGCTCTCTCCTGCCTCCCATCTGTTTCTCTTTCCTGCCGACGCGATGTCCGATGCGGTAATTTTACCGACACAGGCGCAGGCTAATCTTTATCTCTGCTCGATCGGTTTTGTCTCTTCTCTGCGCTCGCGCAGCGGAACGACGCAGGTTATCCATGGTCAATACAGATCAGTTAAATGTTCTCTGTTTAAACGGAGATGGCCCGGGTGTTTTACACTTAACTCTCATGCGTGAATCGCGCTGACGGCAACGTCAGGTGAACAGGACATTGCGTTTAATGTGGCAACAGGTTTTCAGATTAGCGGCCATAAAGCCGGTTAACAGTTTCATCTTTCAACGGAAAATTGAGGTTCGCGATGTCTGACGACATGAAGAATATCAAAGGTTCGTCAGCTGGCGAACAGGGTACACTCCGCTCCATGCAGGAGGTTGCAATGAACGATCAGGATGCGAGCAAAATGTTGCGTACGTACAACATCGCCTGGTGGGGCAACAACTATTACGACGTTAACGAACTGGGCCACATCAGTGTCTGTCCCGATCCGGATCGTCCTGATGTGCGCGTCGATTTAGCTCGTCTGGTCAAAGAGCGCGAAGCGCAGGGCCAGCGTCTGCCTGCTTTATTCTGCTTCCCGCAGATCCTGCAACACCGTCTGCGTTCCATTAACGCCGCCTTTAAACGTGCGCGTGAATCTTACGGTTACAAAGGCGACTACTTCCTGGTTTACCCGATTAAAGTTAACCAGCACAAACGCGTGATTGAGTCACTGATCCACTCCGGCGAACCGCTGGGACTGGAAGCGGGCTCAAAAGCCGAGCTGATGGCGGTGCTGGCGCACGCCGGTCAGACCCGTTCGGTGATCGTCTGTAACGGCTATAAAGATCGCGAATATATTCGTCTGGCGCTGATCGGCGAGAAGATGGGCCACAAGGTCTATCTGGTGCTGGAGAAGATGACCGAAGTGCGGCTGGTGCTGGAAGAAGCAGAGCGTCTGAATGTGGTGCCGCGTCTTGGTATCCGTGCGCGTCTGGCTTCGCAGGGCTCCGGTAAATGGCAGTCGAGCGGCGGCGAAAAGTCGAAGTTTGGCCTGTCAGCCACCCAGGTGCTGAAACTGGTTGAGATCATGCGTGAAGCGGGTCGCATCGACAGCCTGCAGCTGCTGCATTTCCATCTGGGCTCGCAGATGTCCAACATCCGCGATATCGCCACCGGCGTGCGTGAGTCGGCGCGCTTCTATGTCGAACTGGCCAAGCTGGGCGTCAACATCAAATGTTTCGACGTCGGCGGCGGTCTGGGCGTCGATTACGAAGGAACGCGCTCGCAGTCTGACTGCTCGGTCAACTACGGCCTGAATGAGTACGCCAACAACGTAATCTGGGCGATTGGTGCTGCCTGTGATGAGCACGGTCTGGAGCATCCGACCGTGATCACCGAGTCGGGCCGTGCGGTAACCGCGCACCACACGGTACTGGTCTCCAACATCATTGGGGTGGAGCGCAACGAGTTCAGCGAACCTGAAACGCCGGATGCGGATGCGCCGCGCCCGATCCTCAGCATGTGGGAAACCTGGCAGGAGATGCACGAGCCAAGTACCCGCCGCTCGCTTCGTGAATGGCTGCATGACAGCCAGATGGATCTGTTTGATATCCATACCGGCTACTCGTCAGGCACCTACGATCTCAAGCAGCGTTCATGGGCTGAGCAGCTCTATCTGAGCATCTGCCACTATATTCAGCAGCATCTCGATCCGAGCAACCGTGCACACCGTCCAATCATCGACGAACTGCAGGAGCGGATGGCGGATAAGATCTACGTTAACTTCTCGCTGTTCCAGTCAATGCCGGATGCGTGGGGTATCGATCAGCTGTTCCCGGTACTGCCGCTGGAAGGCCTGAACAAGAAGCCGGAGCGCCGTGCCGTGCTGCTCGACATCACCTGTGACTCCGATGGCACCATCGATCACTACGTGGATGGCGACGGTATCGCGACGACCATGCCGATGCCGGAATATGACCTTGATAACCCACCCATGCTGGGCTTCTTTATGGTGGGCGCTTATCAGGAAATTCTGGGCAACATGCATAACCTGTTTGGTGACACCGAAGCGGTGGATGTCTACGCACGCGAAAATGGCGATGTGGAAGTGCAGCTCTCCGATGAAGGCGACACCGTGGCGGACATGCTGCGTTACGTGCAGCTTGATCCCAACGAGCTGATGGCGCTGTTCCGCAATCAGGTTCAGGCATCCGATCTCGACGAAGAGCTGCGCGCGCAGTTCCTGGAAGAGTTCGAGAGCGGCCTCTACGGCTATACCTATTTAGAAGATGAATAATCGATCCTGGCGACCGGTAATCGCATATTGCAGTTGCCGTTAACTATGTCGATAATCTGACTCACTCAATCCCTTCCTCGTCGGGCCTAACGACGCGGAGGGGATTTTTTTCATCTCAACCTTAATGGTTTGCGGGCTGGCCCGACTTACGCACATAGAGAGAGCAATTATGTATAACACGCTTGGCAATCAGTACGACAACTCCCTGGTTTCTAACGCCTTTGGTTTCATGCGTTTTCCGCTGAATTTTCAGCCTTACGACAGCGACGCCGAGTGGGTTATCACCGGCGTGCCGTTTGATGCCGCGACCTCGGGTCGTCCGGGCAGCCGCCTGGGTCCGGGTGCGATTCGCCAGATCTCCACCAATCTGGCCTGGGAAGGCTGCCGCTGGCCGTGGGATTTCGACCTGCGTCAGCGTCTGAACGTCGTCGATTGCGGCGATCTGGTTTACGCCTTCGGTGATTCGCAGGATCTTTCCGACAAATTGCAGGCCCATGCTGAAAAACTGCTGGCCAATGGCAAGCGCATGATGACCTTTGGCGGCGACCACTACGTCACACTGCCGCTGCTGCGCGCCCATGCAAAACACTTTGGCAAGATGGCGCTGGTGCACTTTGATGCGCATACCGACACCTACTCCAACGGCCCGACCTTTGACCACGGCACCATGTTCTTTACCGCGCCGAAAGAGGGTCTGATCGATCCGCAGCACTCAGTGCAGATTGGTATCCGTACCGAATTCGACAAGAGCCTGGGCTTCAACGTGCTGGATGCGGCGCAGGTCAATGACCGCAGCGTTGACGATATCCTCGCCGAAGTGAAACGCACCGTCGGCGATCTGCCGGTCTATCTGACCTTCGATATCGACTGTCTGGATCCGGCGCATGCGCCTGGCACCGGCACGCCGGTGATTGGCGGGCTGACCACCGATAAAGCGACCAAGCTGATCCGTGGCCTGCAGGGCATGAACATTGTCGGCATGGATCTGGTGGAAGTCGCACCGGGTTACGATCATGCTGATCTGACGGCACTGGCAGCGGCTACGCTGGCGCTGGATATGCTGCATGTTCAGGCTGTAAACAAAGGCTGATGCCTGCTGCCTGTCGGCTTCAGTCCGGCAGGCGCTGAACGCGGCGTCCTGTCCATCGGGCAGACGCCGCTGCTGTGATCTTCCTCTCTTTGCCGGATCCGATCGATTCCCTTCTGACCCCGACGGGTAACCGTCAGGCGCGAACCCCTATCTGCAACTAAACTTACAGCGTAAAAATGGCGTAGTGGAGATAATCATGGGCTTTCTTGATGAACTGGCTGGCGCACTGGATGGCAACCAGAGTGAAGGGCATCCGCCGGGACAGTTACAGGCTGTCTGGCATTGGGTGCAGGAGCAGGGCGGTATTGAAGTGCTGCTGCAAAAATTCCAGCAGGGCGGGCTGGGTGAGGTGTTTGGTTCCTGGATCGGCACCGGCGATAACCATCCGGTTGGCCACAGTGAGATTCAGTCTGCTTTTGGTCAGGATGAACTGCAGTCACTGGCCGACAAACTCGGCACCGATGTGAAAGGGGCATCGGGTACGCTGGCCGCGCTATTGCCGCAGCTAATTGATAAAATGTCGCCGCAGGGACACATGGATGAACAGGCGCTGCATGACAATAAGCTGGATCTGGGCTCGATGGTGGATCAGATATTTAAGCGCTAGCGGACTTCGCACGGCTAAGCGCGCACGCCGGATGCATGCGCGCTCAGAGGCAGGATTACTTGCTGTCGGCAGCAATTCGCTCACGAATATGCGCTGCGCGCGCTTCAGAGGCGGGATGCGAGTCAAACATCGAACTCTGACGTCCCTGTTCCATCTTCGCCAGCTTTTCAAAGCTGGTGGCCAGGCCCATTGGATCGATATTGCGCTTCTTCATCAGGTCGTAGGAGTAGTCATCCGCCTGTGATTCCTGCGTCTGGGAGAACTGCGCATTCACCAGTTTTTCACCCATTTCACCCAGCTGCGACTGCGACAGTGAACCAATCACGCCGCCAACCGAGGCGGCTGCGGTGCGGGCCGCGGTTGTGGCATACGCCAGCTGCATCGCCTTGCGCGTATGACCTAACGCGACGTGGCCCATCTCATGACCCAGCACGCCTTCCACTTCATTGTCAGTCATCATATCCATCAGACCGCTGTAAACACGAATACAGCCATTTGCCATCGCCCAGGCGTTGACATCTTTGGTCTGATAAACCTTGTAGTTAGCCGGTACGCCGTTGATGTTATCGCCCAGCGCCGCGGCGATCTTGTTCAGACGCTGCTGATAATCACTGTTAGCAGGCGCAATCTGATTATCTTTGTCCATCTGCTCACAGGATTTATCGCTCAGCTGCTTTACCTGATCGTCGCTGAGGGTATAAGCCTGATACGCCTGCGCGCCCGACTGCATCAGCGCATTGTTGTCTAAACCCTGACAGCCACTGAGCAGCGTGGTCAGTCCAAGCGCTAACACCATTTTTTTGATTTTCATGCTGTATCCCATTCATAACAAGGTAAGAAAAACAAACACCTGAAACTCAGACAGGTGAATAAACGATTTGGTTATAGCGTGCCAGTCTGCACTTTGCTAGCAGATATGGCTGGAAAAGCCATACGAAGCGGCTGCATTTAGCGTTTTACAGCATGTACTTTTGCCCCGTTTCTCATGTACATTGATGGGCAACTTTTTCCTTGTTTTGCCCGGTAACTCATTAATAACAATAAGTTAAGGTGCGAAGCATTAATCCGACCTGGAGTAGAAAATGCCCTCTCGTAAAGAGCTTGCCAACGCCATTCGTGCGTTAAGTATGGATGCAGTACAGAAAGCGAAATCGGGACATCCGGGTGCCCCAATGGGCATGGCGGACATCGCTGAAGTACTCTGGCGCGGCTACCTGAACCACAACCCAACCAACCCGCTGTGGGCTGACCGCGACCGTTTCGTGCTCTCTAACGGTCACGGCTCAATGCTGATCTATAGCCTGTTGCACCTGACCGGCTACGATCTGCCCCTGAGCGAACTGGAAAACTTCCGTCAGCTGCACTCAAAAACTCCAGGTCACCCGGAATATGGCTACACCGTGGGCGTTGAAACCACTACCGGTCCGCTGGGGCAGGGCATCGCTAACGCAGTCGGTTTTGCCATTGCTGAGCGCACGCTGGCAGCACAGTTCAACCGTCCGGGTCATGACATCGTAGACCACAACACCTATGTCTTCATGGGTGATGGCTGCATGATGGAAGGTATCTCGCACGAAGTCTGCTCACTGGCCGGTACCCTGAAGCTGGGCAAACTGGTGGCGTTTTATGATGACAACGGTATCTCTATCGATGGTCACATTGATGGCTGGTTCACCGACGACACCGCTAAGCGCTTTGAAGCTTATGGCTGGCACGTGGTGCGCGGCGTCGATGGTCACGATGCGGATGCGATTGCGAAAGCGATCGAGGAAGCGAAAAGCGTCAGCGACAAGCCTTCCCTGCTGATGTGCAAAACCGTTATCGGTTTTGGTTCACCGAACAAAGCCGGTACCCATGATTCACACGGCGCACCGCTGGGTGATGATGAAGTGGCACTGACCCGCAAACAGCTGGGCTGGACCCACGCGCCGTTCGTAATTCCTTCTGATATCTACGCTGAGTGGGACGCGAAAGAAGCGGGCCAGGCGAAAGAGTCTGCATGGAATGAGAAATTCGCCGCTTACGCACAGGCTCATCCTGAACTGGCTGCCGAGTTTAAACGCCGCGTCAGCAACGAACTGCCAGCTAACTGGCAGGAAGAGTCGCAGAAGTTCGTTGAGCAGCTGCAGGCGAACCCGGCGAAGATCGCCAGCCGTAAAGCCTCACAGAATGCTATTGAAGCTTTCGGTAAAATTCTGCC
Source organism: Pantoea sp. Ft-CA_14 (assembly GCF_024520875.1). Classification (NCBI taxonomy): domain Bacteria; kingdom Pseudomonadati; phylum Pseudomonadota; class Gammaproteobacteria; order Enterobacterales; family Erwiniaceae; genus Pantoea; species Pantoea sp. Ft-CA_14. The sequence goes on from NZ_JALNPM010000005.1 coordinate 252,670, forward strand.
GGAATACCTGGGCGGCTCAGCCGATCTGGCACCCAGCAACCTGACAATCTGGTCTGGCTCTAAGCCGATCAACGAAGATGCTGCGGGTAACTACATCCACTACGGCGTGCGTGAGTTCGGTATGACCGCAATCGCCAATGGCCTGGCGCTGCACGGCGGCTTCCTGCCTTACACCGCGACCTTCCTGATGTTTGTTGAATATGCGCGTAACGCAGCGCGTATGGCGGCACTGATGAAGATCCGTCAGATCATGGTCTACACCCACGACTCTATCGGTCTGGGCGAAGATGGCCCGACGCACCAGCCGGTTGAACAGATGGCGAGCCTGCGCACCACGCCAAACATGAGCCTGTGGCGTCCATGTGACCAGGTTGAATCTGCGGTGGCGTGGAAATATGCCATTGAGCGTAAAGATGGCCCGACTGCGCTGATCTTCTCTCGTCAGAACCTGGCGCAGCAGGAGCGTGACACGGCACAGCTGGCTAACGTAGCGCGCGGCGGTTACGTGCTGAAAGATTGCGATGGCACGCCTGAGCTGATCCTGATCGCCACCGGTTCCGAAGTTGAACTGGCTGTCGGTGCCTGGGACAAACTCACCAGCGAAGGCCGCAAAGTGCGCGTGGTCTCTATGCCATCAACGGATGCCTTCGACAAGCAGAGCGATGAGTACCGTGAATCCGTGCTGCCAAAAGCGGTCAGCGCACGCGTCGCAATCGAAGCGGGCATCGCTGATTACTGGTTCAAATACACCGGCCTGAACGGCGCTATCGTGGGCATGACCAGCTTCGGCGAATCTGCACCTGCCGATCAGCTGTTCGAACTGTTTGGCTTTACCGTCGACAACGTTGTCGCGAAAGCGAAAGCGCTGCTGGCGTAAAACCGGTCAGGCGGGCCTGTTCCCGCCCGGCTGTAAAAACAGAGGGACGAAATTTTCGTCCCTTTTACTTTTTTATTCCTGCAGTAATAACCGCCTTTTGCTTTAATTTGTGACGCAGATCCAAATTTAAGCAGTCAGATTGATCACAATCATTCCTGTTATTCCTTCCTTCTATTATTGTAGCTGAACCGTTTCAGTCGCCAGGCAAATCGCCCTGGTTTCGGACAATGCCGGGTAAGAATCTCCTGTACAAAATGCAGTGAAACGCTCAGGCTAACGGCACGTTTTTTTCAGTCTGACGTGGCAGGAGAGAAATGACGGTACGGGTAGCGATAAATGGTTTTGGCCGGATTGGACGCAACGTCCTGCGCGCGCTGTATGAAACGGGCCGACGTGCAGAGATCACCGTGGTCGCGATTAACGAGCTGGCAGAAGCCACCGGTATGGCGCATCTGCTGAAATACGATACCAGCCATGGCCGTTTTGCTTTCGATGTCCGCCAGGAGCGCGATGTAATGTGGGTGGGTGGCGATACCCTGCGCATTTTGCACCGTGCAGCCATTGCCGATCTGCCGTGGCGTGAACTCGACGTGGATGTGGTGCTGGACTGCACCGGCGTCTATGGCTCACGCGCTGATGGCGAAGCGCATCTTCAGGCTGGCGCCAAAAAAGTGCTGTTCTCTCATCCCGGCGGAAACGATCTCGACGCCACAGTGGTGTATGGCGTTAACCAGCAGTTACTCACCGCCAGTGACCGCATCGTCTCCAACGCTTCCTGTACCACTAACTGCATTATCCCGGTGATTAAACTGCTGGATGATGCGTTTGGTATCGAATCCGGCACCGTCACCACGATCCACTCGGCGATGCATGATCAGCAGGTGATCGACGCCTATCACAGCGATCTGCGCCGTACGCGTGCAGCCAGTCAGTCGATCATCCCGGTGGACACTCGCCTGGCGGCAGGCATTACCCGTATTTTTCCGAAATTCAACGATCGCTTCGAGGCGATAGCCGTTCGCGTTCCGACGATTAACGTGACGGCCATTGATCTCAGCGTTTCTGTGCATCAGGCGGTGACGGCGTGTGAAGTTAACACCCTGTTGCGAAGCGCGGCAGAAGGGACATTTCGTGGTATAGTTGACTATACGGAATTACCGTTAGTCTCAGTAGATTTTAACCATGATCCGCACAGTGCCATTGTGGACGGAACACAAACGCGGGTCAGCGGTCAACACCTTATCAAGACCCTGGTCTGGTGTGACAACGAATGGGGCTTTGCTAACCGAATGCTCGACACGACGTTAGCGATGGCCGCAAGCGGTTTCAGGTAAGACGCGGTATGCGTCTGGCAAAACTTATGAGAATCAACGAGAGGATTCACCATGTCTGTAATTAAGATGACCGATCTGGATCTGGCTGGTAAACGCGTTCTGATCCGTGCCGATCTGAACGTACCGGTTAAAGAAGGTAAAGTGACGTCTGATGCACGTATCCGTGCTTCTCTGCCAACCATTGAAGCGGCGTTGAAACAGGGCGCGAAAGTAATGGTTACCTCTCACCTGGGTCGTCCGACCGAAGGTGAATACAATGAAGAGTTCTCGCTGCTGCCGGTAGTTAACTACCTGAAAGACAAGCTTAGCGGCACCACCGTGACCCTGGCAAAAGATTACCTCGATGGCGTTGAAGTCGGCGCTGGCGAACTGGTTGTGCTGGAAAACGTTCGCTTTAACAAAGGCGAAAAGAAAGATGACGAAGCACTGTCTAAAAAATATGCTGCTCTGTGCGACGTCTTTGTGATGGACGCCTTTGGTACCGCGCACCGCGCACAGGCTTCTACCCACGGCGTCGGTAAATTTGCCCCTATCGCCTGTGCCGGCCCGCTGCTCTCTGCAGAACTGGAAGCGCTGGGTAAAGTCATGAGCAACCCGGAGCGTCCGCTGGTGGCTGTGGTAGGGGGTTCTAAAGTCTCTACCAAATTTGACGTGCTGCAATCTCTGGTCAAAATCGCGGACACCGTGATTGTGGGCGGCGGCATTGCCAACACCTTCGTCGCTATCGACAACAACGTCGGCAAATCTCTGTATGAGCCAGACTTTGTTGAAGCGGCTAAAGGCCTGCGCGATCAGCACGGTATTCCGGTTCCAACTGACTCACGTGTCGGCACAGAATTCTCTGAAACTGCGACCGCTACCGTGAAAAAGGTTTCGGAAGTTGCGGATAACGAAGAGATTATGGACTTTGGTGATGAAACCGCACAGGCGATGGCTGCCATCCTGAAGGATGCCAAAACCATCCTGTGGAATGGCCCGGTGGGCGTGTTTGAGTTCCCTAATTTCCGTAAAGGCACCGAGATCGTAGCTAACGCCATTGCAGACAGCGATGCCTTCTCTGTTGCAGGCGGCGGCGATACCTTAGCGGCTATCGACCTGTTCGGCATCGAAGACAAAATTTCCTACATCTCTACCGGCGGCGGCGCGTTCCTTGAGTTCGTGGAAGGCAAAAAACTGCCTGCAGTTGCCATGCTGGAAGAGCGTGCGAAGCAGTAATCCTTTGGGGGCGATGCCTGGCGGCATCGCCTGAAGTCTTGCCCGTCTGGGCGTTTAAATCGACGTTCCTCAAGGGGAACAACGGTCACGAAACAGGACACAATCATGTCTAAAATTTTTGATTTCGTAAAACCCGGCGTTGTCACTGGTGATGACGTACAGAAGATCTTCAAAGTTGCGAAAGAGAACAAATTCGCACTGCCAGCCGTAAACTGCGTCGGCACTGACTCCATCAATGCGGCACTGGAAGCAGCGGCGAAAGTTAAAGCGCCAATCATCATCCAGTTCTCTAACGGCGGTGCTGCATTTATCGCGGGTAAAGGCTTCAAAACTGACAAACCACAGGGCGCGGCAATTTTCGGCGCTATCGCGGGTGCGCACCATGTTCACCTGATGGCTGAGCAGTATGGCGTGCCGGTTATCCTGCACACTGACCACTGTGCCAAGAAACTGCTGCCATGGATCGACGGTCTGCTGGACGCAGGTGAAGAGTACTTCCAGAAAAACGGTAAGCCACTCTTCTCTTCTCACATGATCGACCTGTCAGAAGAGTCACTGGAAGAGAACATCGAGATCAGCAGCAAATATCTGGCGCGCATGGCGAAACTCGACATGACGCTGGAAATCGAACTGGGCTGCACCGGTGGTGAAGAAGATGGCGTTGATAACAGCCACATGGACGCATCTGCACTGTACACCCAGCCAGAAGATGTGAACTACGCGTACGAAAAACTGAATGCTATCAGCCCGCGCTTCACCATTGCGGCATCATTCGGTAACGTACACGGCGTTTACAAGCCAGGTAACGTGAAACTGACCCCAACCATTCTGCGCGATTCGCAGAAATATGTGTGTGAAAAACATGGCCTGCCGCACAACGCGCTGGACTTCGTTTTCCACGGCGGTTCAGGTTCTTCTGCTGCAGAAATCGAAGAGTCTATCAGCTACGGCGTGATCAAGATGAACATCGATACCGATACCCAATGGGCAACCTGGGACGGCATCCTGCAGTACTACAAAAAGAACGAAGGCTATCTGCAGTCGCAGCTGGGTAACCCGGAAGGCGCTGACAAGCCAAACAAAAAATACTACGACCCACGCGTCTGGCTGCGTTCAGCCCAGGCCTCTATGGTAGTGCGTCTGGAGCAGGCTTTCAAAGAGCTTAACGCTGTCGACGTGCTGTAACTGACGAGTCGTTACCGTACAAAAAAGGCCCGAAAGGGCCTTTTTTTATGCACAATTTCTGGAAAAACAGGGTTAAACGCCGGTCGGTTTGGCGCTTAAGGAGATAATTGATTACCCTTGATGGCAGGGTGTCGGATGTCATCTGGCAGTTTTTTCATTCCCGGTGGGAATCTAACAACAGGGCTTATTAATGGAAGAGTTACACGTCGTCGACGGCTTAAACAACGCAGGTAACTGGCTGGTTCGCAATCAGGCGCTGATCATCAGCTATGCCGTAAATATCGTTGCAGCTATTGCCATCATTATTATCGGGATGATTATCGCCCGTATCATTTCTAATGCCGTAAATCGCCTGCTGCGCGCCCGTCACATAGACGCTACCGTGGCGGACTTCCTCTCCGCATTGGTGCGCTATGGGGTCATCGCCTTCACCGTTATCGCAGCGCTGGGACGCATCGGTGTGCAGACCGCCTCGGTGATTGCCGTGCTGGGTGCTGCGGGTCTGGCCGTGGGTCTGGCGCTGCAGGGGTCACTCTCTAACCTTGCTGCAGGCGTTCTGCTGGTCACCTTCCGTCCGTTTCGCACCGGCGAGTTCGTCGATCTGGGCGGCGTTATGGGAACCGTGCTGCATGTGCAGATTTTCTCCACCACGCTGAGAACGGCAGACGGCAAAATCGTGGTGGTGCCAAACGGCAAGATCATCAGCGGGAACATCGTCAACTTCTCGCGTGAACCGGTTCGCCGTAATGAATTTATCATTGGCGTGGCTTACGAGGCGGATGTGGATGAAGTGATCGCCTTACTGCAACAGGTCGTAGAAGCGGATAGCCGCGTGCTGAAAGATAAAGGTATCCAGATCGGTCTTAACGAACTGGCAGCCTCCTCTATGAACTTTGTGGTGCGTTGCTGGAGCAACAGCGGCGACCTGCAGGACGTTTACTGGGATCTGCTGAAGAACTTTAAGCGTGCGCTGGATGGAAAAGGGATTGGTATTCCTTATCCGCAGATGGATGTGCATCTGCATCAGAAGCCGGCGCCTGAAGCAGAAGCAACCCAGGTTCAGCCACAGTAATCTTTAAGTGGGCGGCGTCTGTCGCCCATTCATTTTGCTAATCGCAGATTAATTCTTTCAATTTCCGCTAATCATCCTCTCTCTTTATACTTCTCCTCCTCTAACGATGTGAGGAAATAATCCTGTGTTATCTCTCTATTTTCAGGGGCTTGCCCTGGGCGCCGCGCTGATTCTGCCGCTAGGACCGCAGAACGCTTTTGTGATGAATCAGGGCGTGAAGCGTCAGTATCATCTGATGACGGCGGCCCTCTGCTCGCTGAGTGATATTCTGCTGATTTGCGGTGGGATCTTTGGCGGCAGTGCCTTGCTGAGCCAGTCTCCACTGCTGCTGATGGTGATCACCTGGGCGGGCGTAGCCTTTCTGTTGTGGTATGGCTGGGGCGCACTGCGTAGCGCTTTTCGCGGCGACGCCGATCTGGCGGACGGTGAGCCATTAAAGCAGAGCAGGGGACGCATTATCGCGACGCTGCTGGCAGTGACCTGGCTCAATCCGCACGTCTATCTCGATACCTTTGTGGTGCTGGGCAGTCTTGGCGGTCAGTTGCCGACCACCACCGCGCGTCAGTGGTTTGCGCTGGGCACCATCAGTGCGTCGATCCTGTGGTTCTTTGGTCTGGCGCTGCTGGCCGCCTGGCTGTCACCACGCCTGCGCACCGCCAAAGCCCAGCGCATCATTAACCTGCTGGTAGGCGCGGTGATGTGGTTTATTGCCCTGCAACTGGCGCGCCAGGGCATTGCCGGATTTTGATCCCAACGTCGATCCGGTGCGGTTATTGCCGCGCGGAGGCCGAACTTTTGCCATAATGACCACTCAAAGCATGGCGCATACCGATGCGCTGTTGGGCTTCGCCGGTTGGAAGCCGTCATAGTACCTTTTCAAGGAGGACTTTCATGAAACTGAAAGCATTGGCTCTGGCCGCAATCATGAGCGCCGGGGCATTGCCTGGCGTACACGCTGATGAGTTACCGAACGGGCCACACGTGGTGACCTCAGGCAAGGCAACGGTCGATGCCCGTCCCGATATCGCCACGCTCTCTATCGTGGTGAACGTGTCGTCAAAAGATGCCGCAGATGCGAAAAAGCAGGCGGATAGCCGGGTTGCACAATATTTCGATTTTCTGCAGAAAAACGGCATTGAGAAGAAAGATATTGATGCGGCAAACCTGAGCACCCAGCCTGAGTACGATTACACCAAAGAGGGTAAATCCGTCCTGAAAGGCTACCGTGCGGTGCGTCAGGTGCAGGTAACCCTGCGTCAGCTGGACAAGCTGAATGATCTGCTGGACGGGGCGCTGAAGTCCGGTCTGAATGAGGTGCGTAGCGTCGAGTTAGGCGTGGCAAATCCGGAGAGTTACAAAGAGCAGGCGCGTAAAGCAGCGATTAAAAATGCGACTCAGCAGGCATCACAGCTGGCTGAAGGCTTTAACGCGAAGCTGGGATCGATCTACAGCATTCGTTATCAGGTCGCTAACTATCAGCCGATGCCGATGAACCGTATGTATAAAGCGGCTGCAGCGGCAGATACCTCGGCGCAGGAGACCTACGATCAGCAGAGCATCAACTTTGACGATCAGGTTGATGTGGTGTTTGAGATCAAGCCCAATACGCCATAGTGCAAAACGGGGCTGATGCCCCGTTAAGACTGCCGATGAATCTCAGGATCTGACCTTGTTCCCTGAGCCAATCCATCCTTACAGCCGTTCGGGGCATAATTTGTCAGCAGTAAAAACGGGGCTTTCGCCCCGTTTTTGTTTTCAGGCTGCGACGTCATCCTGACGCAGTACCCGATGTCCATGCGCAATCAGCGCATCGGTCACCCGACGCATTAACCTGCTTTCCGGCGCAAAACGATGCCAGTAGAGCATCCGGCGCTGACACAAGCCTGGCGTCAGATCTATTAACTCACCGCTCGCCAGCTCACGCTCAATCTGCAGATGCGGGATCATACAGCAGGTCGAACCCTGTCGCGCCATCTGCACAAAGGCTTCAGAGGAGTTCACGATGTGGCAGGGCACACTGCCAGGTGAAAGATCAAAGTTCTGTTGCAGGAAGGCCTGATGCATATCATCAAGATGGTCAAACGCCACCGCAGGCGCTTTCAGCAGGGCAGAGCGGGTGACGCCGTTGGGAAAGAAGCGATCGGCAAAGTCGCGCGATGCCACAAACAGGTAGTCGAGCGCACCGAGCTGATCCACCAGGCAACTGGGCAGCGGCTGCGGCTGAATACTCACCGCACCCACCACTTCACCACGACGCAGACGCTCCTGGGTGCGGGTTTCATCTTCGACCTGCAGATTCAGGCGTACGGGTGAATCTGCCAGCACATCCTTCAGCGCAGGCAGCAGCCAGGTCGCCAGACTGTCGGCATTGACCGCCAGCGAAAGCAGCAGTGGCGTGGTGCCACTGTTCTCATCGCCCAGCCACTCCTCTTCAAGCAGTTCCACCTGGTGCAGCAACGCCAGCAGTTTCTGACCCTGTTCGGTCGGACGTGGTGGCACCGTGCGCACCAGCAGCGGCTGACCAAACAGATTCTCCAGCTGCTTGATACGCTGTGAAACCGCTGACTGGGTGATACATAATTTTTGAGCGGCACGCTCAAATCCGCGTTCGCGGATCACTGAATCCAGCGCCTGAAGCGTTCGATAATCCGGGCGTTTCATTATTCTTCTCTCTCCTTCAGGATGGATGTCACTATGCCACAAAAGTGTCACCTGTGATGGCTCTCTTGTTTTTTGTGGGCTGGCTTCCAAAGCGATAAATCCGCGTCGGTCAGCCGAGCATTTTCAGCAAGCCTTGTTTTATACTACGCGCACTTCGTTGTCGCACAGGTTTTAAACATACCATGACCCAGGATGAACTGAAAAAAGCCGTTGGCTGGGCTGCACTTGAGTACGTGCAGCCGGGCACCGTTGTTGGTGTGGGCACCGGATCCACCGCTGCCCACTTTATCGATGCGCTTGCCACGGTCAGGCATCAGATTGAAGGTGCCGTCTCCAGCTCGGATGCCTCAACCCAGAAGCTGAAGAGCCTGGGTATTCAGGTGTTCGACCTGAACGAGATTGACCTGCTGTCGGTGTATGTAGATGGCGCGGATGAGATCAACCCACAGATGCAGATGATCAAAGGCGGCGGCGCAGCGCTGACGCGCGAAAAGATCGTGGCCGCCGTGGCTGAAACCTTTATCTGTATCGCTGACGCTTCAAAAGAGGTCGATGTGCTGGGCCGTTTCCCGCTGCCGGTCGAGGTGATCCCGATGGCGCGCAGTTATGTGGCGCGTCAGCTGGTGAAAATGGGCGGCTTGCCTGAGTATCGTCAGAACGTGGTCACCGATAACGGCAACATTATTCTCGATGTGCATAATCTGCGCATTCTCGATCCCATTGAGCTGGAAAAAACCATCAACGCCTTGCCTGGCGTCGTGACCGTGGGCCTTTTTGCCGCGCGTGGTGCCGATATTGCACTGATTGGCGGGCCTGATGGCGTGAAAACCATCAAAAAATGATCTGTCCGGCGTCGATGCGGCGTCGGTTATTTCTGCCTGCAAATCATCTTTTCTCGCTGCGGTGAAATTTGGTGACTTATGTCACATAACCGTCATCGGCAGCGGGTTCGTTCTCTCTTCCAGTCCGACCTCCTTATTTTGTCCGGCAATGTGCTGCCGTCAGCCGCTGCCGTGCTGGCGGCCGGGCAATCGTTTGTATTGCCCGACGCGATTTTTTTGATATTTTGACAGAAGGCTGGCTTATGGTAGTCCTCATTGAATGCTGAATAGGATCGGGAAATGGCAAAGGTATCACTGGAAAAAGATAAGATTAAGTTCCTGCTGGTGGAAGGTGTCCATCAGAGCGCGCTGGAGAACCTGCGGGCTGCAGGCTATACCAACATCGAATTCCATAAGGGCGCACTGGATTCCGACGCGTTAAAAGCATCGATCCGTGATGCACACTTTATTGGTATCCGTTCCCGCTCCCAGCTCACTGAAGAGATTTTTGCGGCGGCTGAAAAGCTGGTCGCCGTTGGCTGTTTCTGTATCGGTACCAACCAGGTTGATCTGCAGGCGGCTGCCAGCCGGGGTATTCCCGTGTTCAATGCGCCGTTCTCAAATACCCGCTCGGTTGCGGAGCTGGTGATTGGTGAGATGCTGCTGATGCTGCGTGGCATTCCGGAAGCAAATGCGAAAGCACACCGTGGCATCTGGAATAAGATTGCCAAAGGCTCATTTGAAGCGCGTGGCAAAAAACTGGGTATTATCGGTTACGGCCATATCGGAATGCAGCTGGGCGTGCTGGCAGAAAGCCTGGGTATGCATGTTTTCTTCTACGACATTGAAAACAAGCTGCCGCTGGGTAATGCCACGCAGGTACGCCATCTGGCCGATCTCCTCAACATGAGCGACGTTGTCAGCCTGCACGTGCCGGAAACCGTCTCTACACAGGATATGATTGGTGCAGAGCAGCTGGCGCAGATGAAGCCTGGCGCGCTGCTGATTAACGCCTCACGCGGCACGGTGGTGGATATCCCGGCGCTGTGCGATGCGCTGGCCAGCAAGCATGTGGGTGGCGCAGCCATCGACGTCTTCCCGAGCGAGCCAGCTACCAACAGCGAGCCGTTTATCTCTCCACTGAGTGAGTTCGACAACGTGATCCTGACGCCGCACATTGGCGGCTCGACGGAAGAAGCGCAGGAGAACATCGGCATTGAAGTGGCGGGCAAGCTGGCGAAATACTCCGATAACGGCTCGACTCTTTCGGCTGTTAACTTCCCCGAAGTGTCACTGCCGATTCACGGTATCAGCGCCAGTCGTCTGCTGCATATCCATGAGAACCGCCCTGGCGTGCTGACGGCCATCAACCAGATTTTTGCCGAGCAGGGCATCAACATCGCCGCCCAGTATCTGCAAACCTCGCCGTTTATGGGCTATGTGGTGATCGACATTGATGCAGAGCCGGAAGTGGCCGAGAACGCGCTGCAACTGATGAAGGCGATTCCGGGTACCATCCGCGCCCGTCTGCTTTACTAAGCGCTACCAACCTGAACAGGCGCTTAGTCGCGTCTCTTCAGGTAGTTAATACAGGCTGTCCCGATTTGCTGTAAGACCGAGACTGCGAAGGGAACACGGTCAGATCGGAAAGATGCAAAAGCCGCCATCCATGGCATGCCCGGCCCGCGCGATTACGCACCTCATCCCTGAGGTGCGCCCGTAACCGGGCCAACGCGTGGCGTTGTTTAAAAACGCTCCCGGCGTTTTTATCCGGGCGGCGGGACGCTTTCCTCTTCTGACCATGTTTCCTGCGCGTTAAGCTATTTCATTGCTGCCAGATGCGCCCAGGTATGGGTTTTCACTTGTCTGCAAAAGCGACTCTTCTACTCCCACTGCCAGAGTTTTGATGGCGTCATTACCGCCGGCAAAGGCACATCCCATTCTGCCACCGGCAGGCTATCGACCTGCTGACAATCGTGTGCCAGGCCCACCGGCAAAAAACCGTGCTGCCGCCAGTTCTGCAGGGTGCGATCGTAGAAGCCGCCGCCCATCCCCAGACGCTGTCCATGCTGATCAAACGCCACCAGCGGCACCATCATCAGATCCAGTTGATCAAGGGTGATCACCTGCCGGATATCCAGCGGCGGTTCAGGAATGCGCAGCTTATTTTTGAGCAATGGGGTATCGGGCGAGTAGCGCAGAAACAACAAATTACCGGGGGAGAAGGGGTGTAAAACCGGCAGACAGACCGTCTTCTTCAGATGCCAGAGGCGGGCAATCAGCGGACGGGTATTGAGTTCGCCATCTACCGACAGAAACAGGGCGATATTGCGCGCTTCAGTCACCGGGGCGTAGTTGAGCGCGTGTTCGGCGAGCTGCTCAGCGGCCTGCGTTTGCTGCTCATCGGTAAGTGCCCGTCGCAGATGTCGCACATGCTGGCGAATCGCCTGACGTTGGGTCATTGAAGGTTCAGACATGGAAGGTTCAGACATGATTTCCCCGCCGGATAAGTCGCTGTTGAGCGACTATAACATGTCAGTCAGGGGAAAAAAGCAGGACTACAGGAAGAGAGATCTCCGAGATGCCGCCGTAGGCTGTAACCCTTGAACCCTTGGTTCAAGGTGAACATGCCGTCATAACCATCAGGCTTCTCGGACGAACCGAGCATGCACACAGGTTACGAGCGTCACATTCTGTTTTTTCGAAATATCGGCTCAGGGGACTGGCCCACATGCAAACATCTCAGAGAAAATTTACCTCACCGTTACTTAAGTATAGCAACCATGAAGTTTTATTCGAACTTCGCACCCTCACGCTCAGAGATGCGACCTTGCTCAACTAATGCCTGTTCAATCGTCTGCTGCAACATACGGATACGCTGTTCCATATTAGCAGCATAATCGCGCGTTTTCACTTTCTCTTGCGCCAGCTCGTGGCAGACGTTTAACGCGGCGATGAACACCAGTTGTTCTGTATTGGTGACTCTAGTGCGAACTTTTAGATCTTGCAACCGTTGATTGAGATCTTCAGCCGCGCTATTGAGCGCATCTTGCTGCTCTGGCGGACAATTTACTCTCAACGAACGACCAAAAATTTGTAAATCTACCGGTTGTGCAGACATGCCACCTTCCTGACTGATTACTTCGCTCGCAACTCCCTTAGCAGTCAATGGCTTGGGAGGCGGGCAACTATATAGACCCACGAAATAAGATACAACCCCTTTTCTGGAAACCTTGAGGCAGCTAGTGGTAGCATAACACGAACTTATTCTGCCAACGACGATGAAAACTTATGTCCTTACAGAACGCAACTCCCGATTACAACGCGCTCGCGGCGGTGCTCTCACAGCAGGGTGTTGGAATGACGCCTGCGGAAATGCATGGCCTGCTGAGCGGCATCCTCTGCGGTGGGAACCAGGACACCAGCTGGAAGACGCTGGTACACGATCTGGCTAACGAAGGCATGGCGTTTTCACACACTCTTGCCGTGCCGCTGGCGGAACTACACGAGCATACGGCGACTACGCTGGAAGATGAAGGCTTCCTGTTTCAGCTGCTGCTGCCTGCTGACGACGACATCACTGTATTTGACCGTGCCGATGCGCTGGCGGGCTGGGTTAACCATTTTCTGCTCGGCCTGGGCGTAACACAGCCTAAACTGGATAAAGTCACCGGCGAAACCGGCGAAGCAATCGATGATCTGCGCACCATCGCACAGCTCGGTTACGAAGAAGATGAAGACCAGGAGGAGCTGGAGCAGTCGCTGGAGGAGGTGATTGAGTATGTACGTGTCGCCGCGCTGCTGTGCCACGATACGTTCACCCGCCCGCAGCCAACCGCGCCAGAAGTGCAAAAACCGACGCTACACTAATTTCAGGTCAACGAGTTTAACCGGTCAGTTTACAGGGAGTGCAGAGATGATTTCACTGGAACGATTCCTGCAGCGTCGTCAGGCGCTGCTGGCGAAGATGGTGCCTGGCAGCGCAGCGTTAATCTTTGCTGCGCCAGAAGTGATGCGCAGTAATGACACCGAATATCCGTTCCGCCAGAGCAGCGACTTCTGGTATTTCACCGGTTTTAACGAGCCGCAGGCGTTGCTGGTGCTGATCAAAAGCGATGAGAATCATAACCACAGCGTGTTGTTTAATCGCGTGCGCGATCCTGCGGCGGAAACCTGGTCTGGCCGTCGCCTGGGTCAGGAGGCCGCACCCGACAAACTGGGCGTCGATCGCGCTTTACCCTGGAATGATATTGGTGACCAGCTGCACCTGCTGCTGAATGGCCTGGATGTGGTTTACCATGCGCAGGGCGAATATGCCCACGCGGACACACTGGTGTTCAGCGCGCTGGATAAGCTGCGTCGCGGCTTCCGCCAGCATCTCAGTGCGCCCGATACCCTCACTGACTGGCGTCCCTGGGTGCATGAGATGCGCCTGTTTAAAGATGCGGATGAGATTGAACTGTTACGTCGCGCCGGGAAAATCAGTGCACTGGCGCATACCCGCGCCATGCAAACCTGCCGGCCAGGCCTGTTCGAGTATCAGCTCGAAGGGGAAATTCAGCACGAATTTAACCGTCACGGCGCGCGTTTTCCCTCCTATAACACCATTGTGGGTGCCGGAGTTAACGGCTGCATTCTGCACTACACCGAAAACGAAAGCGAAATGCGCGACGGCGATCTGGTGCTGATCGATGCAGGCTGTGAGTTCCACGGCTATGCAGGCGATATCACCCGCACCTTCCCGGTTAACGGCAAATTCAGCCCGGCGCAGCGCGCGATTTATGACATCGTGCTGGCTTGCCTCAACCGCTCGCTTGAACTGTTCCGGCCGGGCATCAGCATTCGTGAAGTGAATGATGAAGTGGTGCGTATCATGGTCACCGGGCTGGTGGAGCTGGGCATCCTGGAGGGCGACGTCGATACATTGATCGCCGAGGAAGTCCATCGTCAGTTCTATATGCATGGCCTGGGCCACTGGCTGGGACTGGATGTGCATGATGTCGGCCACTACGGCACCCCGAGCCGCGACCGCGTACTGGAGCCCGGCATGGTGTTAACCGTCGAGCCGGGTCTTTATATCGCACCGGATGCCGACGTGCCCGCGCAGTATCGCGGCATTGGTATCCGAATCGAAGATGACATTGTGATCACTGAAGATGGCATTGAAAATCTCACCGACAGCGTCGTGAAAGAGGCGGATGAGATTGAAGCACTGATGGCGGCGGCAAAACAGGCATGACGATTCTGATTGCCGGTGGCGGCATGACCGGGGCGACGCTGGCGATGGCGATCTCCCATCTGACCCAGGGCACACTGCCGGTAACGCTGATAGAGAGCAGCGAGCCTGGCAGTCGGGCGCATCCCGGTTTCGATGGCCGCGCTATTGCGCTCTCTGCCGGTACCTGCCAGCAGCTTGCGGACATCAATCTGTGGCAGCACATCGCCCGTTGTGCCACGCCGATTACCGACATCCATGTCTCCGATCGCGGTCACGCCGGTTTTGTGTCGCTGGCGGCGTCTGACTACGCTATTCCGGCGCTGGGACAGGTTGTCGAGCTGTTTGACGTCGGTCAGCGTCTGTTTGCGGAACTGAAAAAAGCACCCGGCGTAACGCTGCGCTGTCCGGCTCGTGTCATCCAGGCTAACCGCCATGAGCAGCAGGTTGAGGTGACGCTGGACAGTGGCGAACAACTCAGCGGCAAACTGCTGGTGGCGGCGGATGGCACGCGCTCTGCGCTGGCGGCTTCGTGCGGCATTCAGTGGCAAAGAGACGACTATCAACAGCTTGCCGTGATTGCCAATGTCTCCACCGCGCTGCCTCATCAGGGCCGGGCATTTGAACGTTTTACCGAACATGGCCCGCTGGCGCTGTTGCCGATGTCCGGCAATCGCCTGTCGCTGGTCTGGTGTCATCCGGTTTCGCAGCGTGAACGCATTGAGCAGTGGAGCGAGGCCGAATTCCTCAGCCAGCTGCAGCGTGCCTTTGGCTGGCGGCTGGGTAAATTTACCCACACCGGCCAGCGTGAGTATTACCCGCTGGCGCTGCACCGGGCGATGTCGCCAGTGACGCATCGCGTGGCGGTGGTGGGCAATGCGGCGCAGACGCTACATCCGATTGCCGGGCAGGGCTTCAACCTGGGCCTGCGCGATGTGATGTCGCTGGCTGAAACGCTGGCAGCCGCCCATCGGCAGCAGCAGGACCCCGGCAGCTATGCGGTGCTGCATCATTATCAGCAGCGTCGTCAGCCCGACCGCGCCGCCACCATCGGTATCACCGACGGACTGGTTCGCATCTTTGCGAATCACTATGGCCCGCTGGTGGCAGGACGGAACCTGGGCCTGCTGGCGATGGATCATCTGCCGTGGTTAAGAAATCAACTGGCTGAGCGCACGCTTGGCTGGGTTAAGCGTTAATAAAGAGGCTCAGATGCAAACTTTTGATGTGGTGATTGCCGGTGGCGGTATGGTGGGACTGGCGGTGGCCTGCGGCTTGCAGGGCAGCGGACTGCGCATCGCCGTTCTGGAAAAATCACCCGAGCCACCGCTGGCGCTGAGTGCGTCACCGTCAGTTCGCGTGTCGGCAATCAATGCCGCCAGCGAACGGCTGCTGCAGAAGCTGGATGTCTGGTCGACCATTCTCTCGCTGCGCGCCAGCGCTTATCACGGGATGGAAGTGTGGGATAAGGACAGTTTCGGCTCCATCGCCTTTGATGATGAGCAGCAGGGCCTGTCGCATCTGGGACATATCATCGAAAACCCGGTGATCCACAATGCGCTCTGGCAACGTGCCAGCGCCTGCAGCGACGTGACGATTATGGCACCCTCGCAGTTACAGCAGGTCGCGTTTGGTGACAACGAAGCCTTTGTTACCCTGCAGGATGGCAGCATGTTAAGTGCGCGATTAATGATTGCCGCTGACGGCGCTAACTCCTGGCTACGCAACAAAGCCGATATTCCGCTGACCTTCTGGGATTACGATCACCATGCGTTAGTGGCAAACGTCCGCACTGAGAAGCCGCACGACGCAGTAGCGCGCCAGGTGTTCCACGGCGACGGCATTCTGGCTTTCCTGCCGATGCAGGATCCGCATCTCAGTTCCATCGTCTGGTCGCTCTCGCCGCAGGAAGCGAGCCGTCTGGAAACCATGCCGGAAGCGCTGTTCAATCAGCAGCTCTCGGTGGCGTTTGATATGCGGCTCGGCCTGTGCCAGCTGGAAAGCGAGCGCAAATCGTTTCCGCTGGTGGCGCGCTATGCCCGCAACTTCGCGGCACACCGTCTGGCGCTGGTGGGCGATGCGGCTCACACCATTCATCCGCTGGCGGGTCAGGGCGTTAACCTTGGGTTTATGGATGCCGCCGAGCTGATCGGTGAGATTCGCCGTCTGCATCAGCAGGGCAAAGATATTGGTCAGCACCTCTATCTGCGTCGCTATGAGCGCAGCCGTAAGCACAGCGCCGCAATGATGCTGGCGGGAATGCAGGGCTTCCGTGAAATGTTCGCAGGCAATAATCCGGCGAAAAAATTGCTGCGCGACGTGGGTCTGAAACTGGCTGACCGCCTGCCGGGTGTTAAACCCATGATGCTGAAGCAGGCGATGGGGCTGAATGATCTGCCCGCCTGGCTACGCTAAATTAGCCCTTCTGATAAGCCAGCTTCTGCTGGCTTTTTTTACGCCTGACACCGCTCTGCACCACAAAAAGGCAACGCTGCACCAGCACAGGTCTTCGTTTGATTTATTCTAATTTTGCGGGCGAATTCGCATTACTTTTTCTCATTCTTCTGTCCGCTGGGCGCGGGATTTTTTTAACATCCTGAATGCCATCCCGCATAAATTTGCTGCGTATATTTAAATTCCCTGCATTTATTGCGCGATTAATCACAAAATTGCAGTTTTATATCCTGTTGGCAGCCGTTCCTGGTTAGGCTGTGCCTCTGCTTTCGACCCCGGTTTGCTTATGGTTAATCGTCAGATTCGGTGGTAACGTCAGCCCTAAGAGAACGTTTGCGTCGGCACTGAATTCCGGCGCACTTTTGCACTTACTCGCTTCTGCACAGGATGGTTATGACTCAGCAAACACCTCTGTTTGAACAGCATCAGGCCTGCGGTGCCCGCATGGTGGATTTTCATGGCTGGATGATGCCGCTGCACTATGGCTCCCAGATGGATGAACATCATGTGGTGCGCACCGACGCCGGTATGTTTGATGTCTCTCACATGACCATCGTCGACCTGACAGGCCCGCGTACCCGTGAATTCCTGCGCTACCTGCTGGCAAATGATGTGGCAAAACTGACCCAGCCAGGCAAAGCGCTCTACACCGGGATGCTGAATGCCTCGGGTGGCGTCATTGACGATTTGATTGTTTACTTTATGAGCGAAGAGTTCTTCCGCCTGGTGGTGAACTCTGCCACCCGTGAAAACGATCTTGCCTGGATCACGCAACACGCGCAGGGCTATGGCATTACGCTGACGGAACGCGACGACCTGGCGCTGATTGCCGTGCAGGGTCCGCAGGCGCAGCAGAAGGCACAGACGCTATTCAGCGAGGAGCAACGTCAGGCTGTTGCCGGCATGAAGCCATTTTTCGGCGTGCAGGCGGGCGATCTGTTTATCGCCACCACCGGCTATACCGGCGAAGCGGGATATGAGATTGCTATGCCTGCAGAGGAGGCGGCCGATTTCTGGCAGCGTCTGCTGGCTGCTGGCGTTAAACCTGCCGGACTGGGCGCACGCGACACGCTGCGTCTGGAAGCGGGTATGAATCTGTATGGTCAGGAGATGGATGAAGGCGTTTCACCGCTGGCTGCCAACATGGGCTGGACGGTCTGCTGGGAACCTGCTGACCGCGATTTCATCGGCCGGGAAGCGCTGGAACTGCAGCGTGAACGCGGTACCGAAAAGCTGGTGGGGCTGATCCTCACAGAAAAAGGGGTGCTGCGTAACGGCTTGCCGGTGCGTTTCACCGATGACCAGGGGCAGCCGCAGGAGGGGATCATCACCAGTGGCTCTTTCTCTCCGACGCTGGGTTGCAGCATCGCCCTGGCGCGCGTACCGGCCTCAGTCGGCAGCACCGCCATCGTTGAGATCCGTAACCGCCAGATGCCGGTCCAGGTTACCCGTCCCGTTTTTGTCCGCGCCGGTAAACCGGTCGCTCAGTAAATTTTATTCAGGAGAAATGGCCAATGAGCAATGTGCCGAATACGTTGAAGTACCGCGACAGCCACGAGTGGGTGCGCAAAGAAGAAGATGGCAGCTACACCGTGGGTATCACTGAACACGCGCAGGAGCTACTGGGCGACATGGTGTTTGTCGATCTGCCGGAAGTGGGAGCGACGTTTGCCGCCGGTGAAGAGTGCGCGGTCGCGGAATCCGTTAAAGCGGCTTCAGATATCTATGCGCCGATCAGCGGTGAGATTGTGGCGGTCAACGAAGCACTGACTGACTCACCGGAGCAGGTCAACAGCGAGCCTTATGAAGGCGGCTGGTTATTCAAAATCAAAGCCAGCGACGCGTCTGAAATCGACACGCTGCTGGATGCGGATGCTTACAAAGCCTCCATCGACGAGTAGTCGTCAGGCGGCCTCACACAGAGGCCGCAGATTTATGTTTGCTCTCCGGTTCCCCCAGCCCGATTCAGGATTTACTGCTAATGACTCAGACTCTCAGCCAGCTTGAACACAACGGTGCATTCATTGAGCGCCATATCGGTCCTTCACCTGAGCAGCAGGCGCAGATGCTTGACGCTATTGGTGCCCGTTCGCTGGAAGCGTTAATCAGCACGATTGTGCCGGCAGACATTCAGCTGCCAGGCCCGCCAGCGGTTGGCGAAGCCGCCACTGAACAGCAGGCTCTGGCCGAACTGAAAGCGATTGCCAGCCAGAATCTGCGTTACAAATCCTGGATCGGTATGGGATACAGCGCGGTGATCACCCCGCCGGTCATCCTGCGTAATATGCTGGAGAATCCGGGCTGGTACACCGCCTATACCCCGTATCAGCCTGAGGTCTCTCAGGGCCGTCTGGAAGCGCTGCTGAACTTCCAGCAGCTGACGCTGGATCTTACCGGCATGGATATCGCGTCCGCCTCACTACTGGACGAAGCAACCGCTGCCGCTGAAGCGATGGCGATGGCAAAACGCGTCAGTAAGCTCAAAAATGCCAATAAATTCTTCATTGCCGATGATATCCATCCGCAGACGCTGGATGTGGTCCGCACCCGTGCGGAGACGTTCGGTTTCGAACTGATTATTGATAGCGCGGACAAAGCACCCGATCATGACGACCTGTTTGGTGTGCTGCTGCAACAGGTGGGCACCACCGGCGAAGCGCACGATTACAGCGCGCTGATTGCCGGACTGAAAGCCCGCAAAGTGGTGGTCAGCGTGGCGGCGGACTTTATGTCGCTGGTGTTACTGGAAGCGCCAGGCAAACAGGGTGCAGACATTGTCTTTGGTTCAGCTCAGCGCTTCGGCGTGCCAATGGGCTACGGCGGCCCTCACGCGGCCTTCTTCGCCAGCCGCGACGAGCATAAACGCTCTATGCCAGGCCGTATTATTGGTGTTTCACGTGATGCAGCGGGCAACACGGCGCTGCGTATGGCGATGCAGACCCGTGAACAACATATCCGCCGTGAAAAGGCCAACTCCAACATCTGTACGTCGCAGGTGCTGCTGGCAAACATCGCCGGTCTCTATGCGGTGTTCCACGGCCCGGCGGGCCTGAAACGCATTGCCTCACGCATTCATCGCTTCACCAACATTCTGGCGGCTGGGCTGCAACAGGGCGGCCTGAAGCTGCGCCATCAGCACTGGTTCGATACGCTGACGGTGGAGGTGGCGGATAAAGCCGCTGTGCTGAACCGCGCCCTGAGCTTTGGCGTTAACCTGCGTAGCGACATCCATAACGCCGTGGGTATCACGCTGGATGAAACCACCTGCCGCGAAGATATTCTGGCGCTGTTTGCCATTCTGCTGGGTGATGAACACGGTCAGGACCTGGAAAAGCTCGACAGCGAAGTGGCCAGCGAAAGCCACGCGATTCCTGCTGGCCTGCAACGCCACAGTGAGATCCTGACCCATCCGGTGTTCAACCGTCATCACAGCGAAACCGAGATGATGCGCTACATGCACAGCCTGGAGAAAAAGGATCTGGCGCTGAATCAGGCGATGATCCCGCTGGGCTCCTGCACCATGAAGCTCAATGCCGCGGCAGAAATGATCCCGATCACCTGGCCGGAATTTGCGGAGCTGCATCCATTCTGCCCGGCTGAACAGGCTACCGGCTATCTGCAGATGATCGGCCAGCTTTCACAGTGGCTGGTGCAGCTCACCGGCTATGATGCACTCTGTATGCAGCCAAACTCCGGCGCGCAGGGTGAATATGCCGGACTGCTGGCGATCCGCCGCTATCACGAAAGCCGTGGCGAGGGCGATCGTCATCTCTGCCTGATCCCGAGCTCGGCGCACGGTACTAACCCGGCCTCAGCCCAGATGGCGGGCATGGACGTGGTAGTAGTGGCCTGCGATAAACAGGGCAACATCGACCTTGGCGATCTGCGCGAGAAAGCGGCTCAGGCGGGCGACAGGCTCTCCTGCATCATGGTGACTTACCCGTCAACTCATGGCGTTTATGAAGAGACCATCCGCGAAGTGTGCCAGATCGTGCATCAGTATGGCGGTCAGGTCTATCTGGATGGCGCGAACATGAATGCGCAGGTCGGCATCACCACGCCTGGCTATATCGGCGCGGATGTCTCGCACCTGAATCTGCATAAAACCTTCTGCATTCCGCACGGCGGCGGCGGTCCGGGTATGGGACCGATTGGCGTCAAAGCGCACCTGGCCCCGTTTGTGCCGGGACACAGCGTGGTGCAGATTGACGGTGTGCTGACGCAGCAGGGCGCCGTATCCGCAGCGCCGTTTGGCAGTGCATCCATTCTGCCAATCAGCTGGATGTACATTCGCATGATGGGCGCGGAAGGGCTGAAACAGGCCAGCTCGGTCGCGATTCTGAATGCCAACTACATTGCCCGCCGGCTGCAGTCTGCCTATCCGGTGCTCTACACCGGCCGTGACGGTCGTGTGGCGCACGAATGTATTCTCGACATCCGTCCGCTGAAAGAGCAGACCGGCATCAGTGAGCTGGATATTGCTAAGCGCCTGATCGATTACGGATTCCACGCACCAACGATGTCCTTCCCGGTGGCGGGCACCCTGATGGTGGAGCCGACCGAATCGGAGAGCAAAATCGAACTGGATCGCTTTATCGACGCGATGCTGGCGATCCGCATGGAGATTGATCGGGTGACGTCGGGTGAATGGCCGCTGGATGACAATCCACTGGTTAATGCGCCGCATACTCAGCTGGAAATCGTCAGTGAGTGGTCACATCCTTATAGCCGCGAACTGGCAGTCTTCCCGGCGGGCAGCCACAACAAATACTGGCCGACGGTAAAACGTCTGGATGATGTGTTTGGCGACCGTAATCTCTTCTGCTCCTGCGTGCCGATGAGCGACTATCAGTAATTTTCCCGCAGGCAAACGTCAACCATAAAGGGCCGATTCGTCGGCCCTTTGTTCTGGAGAATCAGCATGAAACTGGCACTGGTTACGGGGGGCAGCCGCGGTATCGGGCGGGCCACAGCGCTGTTACTGGCCGCCCGGGGTTATCGGGTTGCGGTGAACTACCGTCAGCGCGAAGCGGAAGCTCAACAGGTGGTGGCGCAGATCCGGCAGCAGGGCGGTGAAGCCTTTGCTGTTCAGGCGGATATCAGTGATGAAGCCCAGGTGATGGCGATGTTTGCGCAGCTCGATCAGCAGTCCGAACCGCTGACGTTGCTGGTGAACAACGCCGGGATTTTGTTTCAGCAGTGTCGCACCGAGCAGCTGGATGCGGCACGCCTGCACAAGGTCTTTGCCACCAACGTGATTGGGTCTTTTCTCTGCTGTCGTGAGGCGGTTAAGCGGATGGGCACGCATCACGGCGGCCAGGGCGGCTCCATCGTCAACGTCTCATCAGCAGCGTCGCGTACCGGTGCGCCTGGCGAATATGTCGATTACGCCGCTTCAAAAGGGGCGATGGACACGCTGACCAGAGGATTGTCGCTGGAAGTGGCGCAGCAGGGGATTCGGGTCAACGGCGTACGTCCGGGATTTATCTATACAGAGATGCATGCCGATGGCGGAGAGCCAGGCAGAGTAGACAGGCTTGCCAGCGTGATCCCGATGGGACGCGGCGGTGAAGCAGAAGAGGTGGCGGAAGCGATCGTCTGGCTGGCCAGCGACGCGGCCTCTTACGTCACCGGCAGCATCATTGACGCTGCCGGTGGGCGTTAACTCACTTCGCCGCTGATGCGGCGTGATGACTTACAGGTTTTCGCCGTTACTGGCGATAACCTGCTGATACCAGCTGAAACTCTTTTTCTTCCCACGAGAAAAATCGCCGCTGCCATCATCGTTTTTATTCACATGAATAAAACCGTAACGTTTGTCGTACTGGCCGGTGGTAAACGAGACGCAATCGAGGCAGCCCCACGGCGTATAGCCCATTAATTCAACACCATCGTACGCCACGGCTTTCTTCATCTCTTCGATATGCGCACGCAGATAGTCGATGCGGTAATCATCTTCAATTACGCCACTGGCGTTTGGCTTATCGATAGCACCAAAGCCGTTTTCAACAATAAACAGCGGCTTCTGGTAACGCTCATACAGCTCGTTCATGGCGTAGCGCAGACCAACCGGATCGATCTGCCAGCCCCAGTCGGATGCTTTCACATGCGGGTTTTTCACCACACCTTCAAAGCCGGTGATCGGATCGTCAACGCCGCTGGCATCGGTCTTCACTGCGTTGCTCATGTAGTAGCTGAAACCGACATAGTCTGCACAGCCCTGGCGCAGCGTCTCGGCATCATCCGCTTCCATCTGAATGTCGTAACCCTTGCGCGCCCACTCTTTCAGGGTGTAGGCCGGATAGTAGCCGCGCATCTGCACGTCACTGAAGACATAGCGCTGATGCATCGATTCCTGCGCCAGCACCACATCGTCCGGGTGGCAGGAGAAGGGATAGACCGGCACCATGGCGATCATGCAGCCAATCTGAAAATCAGGATTGATGTCGTGGCCGAGTTTCACCACTTTTGCACTGGCAACAAACTGGTGGTGCATCACCTGATACATCGCCTGTTCAGGTTTCTCATGTTCGGTAAAGATCACGCCTGAACAGCAGTAACCAAACAGCGGATACTGCCAGTTACGCTGGTTGTTGATCTCATTGAAGGTCATCCAGTACTTCACTTTGCTTTTATAACGGTTCAGCACCACTTCGCTGAAGCGCACAAAGAAGTCGACCACTTTGCGGTTGTGCCAGCCGCCATACTCTTTGACCAGGTGATAAGGCATTTCGAAGTGCGAAAGGGTGATGACCGGTTCAATGCCATACTTCAGCAGTTCATCAAACAGGTCGTCATAGAATTGCAGGCCCGCTTCGTTGGGCTGTTGCTCGTCACCGTTAGGGAAGATACGGGTCCAGGCAATGGAGGTGCGGAAACATTTGAAGCCCATCTCGGCAAACAGCGCGACATCCTGTTTGTAGTGGGAGTAAAACTCCACACCCTTGTGGTTCGGGTAGAAATGACCCGGCTGCACGCCGTCGGTGATCACCCGGTCAACGCCATGTGAACCGCCGGTCATCACGTCAGCAATGCTGACGCCTTTGCCGCCCTGATCCCAGCCGCCTTCAACCTGATGCGCTGCCACCGCTCCGCCCCAAAGAAAGCCTTTTGGTAACTGCAATTCTGCACTCATGCTTCACCCCATTACGGATATTGAAATTGAGCTGAGTGTAGCAAGGCAATAATGAAAGTCACGATATAACAGCGCGGCAATAATTGCGTTTGTTACATCCAAAAAACAGGCTGTTTTATTTCCCCAGCTGGCGGCCGATTGCTTCAATAATATAGGTCACTGGCACCTGAGTCGTAATGTCGGAATTGTCCGCCATACGGATGATGGGCACATGGTAGCAGAGGTTGAAATCACCGATCTTCGCCAGCGAGCAGCTTTCCGTGTTGGTTATCGCAATGATTTTGCACTTATTCAGGCTGAACTGGCTGGCAATGCGCAGGATCTCTTCCGTTTCGCCGGAGACCGATAAAATAATGGCAATGGCGTTTTCATAGAGATCGGGACTGACCGGATAATAGGGATCGTCAATCGCGTGGCTGAATTTACCGAGGTTAGAGAAAAAGCGTGCGCCATATTTTGCCAGGCTGCCGGAGGTGCCGACGCCAATAAAGAAGACCCGCTCAGCCTGATTAATCTTCTTCGCGGCCTCAGCGATGAGCTGTTCAAACTCAGGATTATTGATGCTCTTAAAAAAGCTCAGCATTTCACTGACGCCCGCCGTGTTGAGCATTGGCGCACTCTGCTGTTCGTTTAAGCGCAGGCGGATGCGGAATTCCGACCAGCCTTCACAGCCCATCTTGCGACAGAAACGCAGCACGGTGGTGGTGGAGACACCAGCCTGCTCAGCCAGCTCGCGGATCGTCATGTAGCTGACGCCTTCGCGGTGCTTAATGATGAACTGATAGACCTGCATTTCCAGATCGTTAAGGCGGGCGAGATCGCTATGCGAAAACATGAATGACTCATTGAACAGTTGACTGGCGGCCAGTTTACCAGATTCATCACCCGGTTTAAGGGATAGTGAATTTCACCAGGATAATTTTAGCGTACAAGTGTACACTGAAAAAATTGTTGGCTACGCTGGATAACGATATCACTGCTATGGAGCTGATCAGGAATCTGTTATGACCCCCACACTCTCTCACAAACATCAACACGCTGCGGGCTATTCGTTTGTCGAGGAAATTGCCAACAGTATCAGTCACGGTCTTGGCTGCCTGTTCGGCATCGTCGGACTGATACTGATGCTCAATCAGGCAACGGAGAGGCAGGCCGACACCCTCACTTTTATCAGTTACAGCCTCTATGGTGGCAGCATGATCCTGCTGTTTCTGGCCTCGACGCTCTATCACGCTATTCCGGCTGGCCCGGCCAGACCCTGGCTGAAAAAGTTCGATCATTGCGCCATCTATCTGCTGATTGCCGGCACCTATACGCCGTTTCTGCTGGTCGCGCTGAGGACGCCGCTGGCGTATGGATTAATGGCGGTGATCTGGGGGCTGGCGCTGGCCGGTATCCTGTTCAAGCTCACGATTGCGCATCGCTTTAAAGCGCTGTCGCTGGTGACCTATCTCTGTATGGGGTGGCTGTCGCTGATTGTGGTTTATCAGCTGGCGATGATCCTGCCGCCGGGCTGCATCTGGCTGCTTGCCGCAGGCGGGATTATCTATTCGCTGGGGGTGATTTTCTATGTGGCGCGCCGCATTCCGTTTAACCACGCCATCTGGCATCTGTTCGTGCTGGGCGGCAGTCTCTGTCACTTCTGCGCTATCTACTTTTATGTGCGCTGAAGTGAGCCTCTGAATTGTGGCACTGGCCCTTCACTTAGCGGAAGGGCCATACGCTCAATCAGCTTTCATCCAGCGAGTAGGGCAGTGGCTGAATGGTCAGATGTCCGCCTTCATCGCCTTCCACCCGCAGCACGCTGTCCGGCTCCAGATCGTTATTCATCACGACCTGAATCCAGCTAATCCCGTCATCTAACTGCACCGCAGCCAGCACGCTGCCGGTTCGACGCCAGCGTTCACCCATCTGCAACTCCAGCGGGGCATTGGCTTCGGGCAGATGACTTGCCTGACCCGCCAGCCAGTAGAGCGCGCGTTTATTGGCGCCGCGATATTTCGCCCGTGCCACCATCTCCTGACCGGCATAACACCCTTTTTTAAAACTGATAGCATCCAGCGCCTGCAGGTTGGTGGCCTGCGGAATAAACTGCACGCTGGTGGCGGGATCAATCACCGGAATGCCCGCTTCAATCTCCAGCGCCAGCCACTGCTGACTGTCATTAAACTGTGCATCGTCATTGAGCTTCTGCTTCAGCGCTTCTGCCTGGGCCAGCGAAGTGACAATCAGAAAACGTTCGGCCGGATGGGCAAACCACAGCAGCGTGGTTTCTCCCTGCTGCACCACCGGTTTTTCGCTGTCGGGCAGGCTATCAAACAGATTTGCCAGCGCGGCGCGCGCCTGAAAACCGGCCACGCCCAGCAATACTGACTCATAATCAGCCACCATCGACACTTTCGAAAACACGGCGTATTTCTTTAACTCGGGCAGCTGGGTGTCGCGCAGCTCACGACGGATCAGATAAGCATAGCCTTCACCGCGATGGAACAGGCGCATATTGCTCCACATTTTGCCTTTAGCATCGCAGTGTGCGGCGAGCGAATGGTGGTCGGCATCCAGCGCGGCGACATCCAGCGTTAACTGCCCCTGCAGGTAAGAGGTGCTGTCGGCGCCGGTAATAGAAACCAGCGCCCAGCTATCCAGTGACATCAGGGTTAACGGCAGACGAGACGACGCGGCAGGCTGGCGCGGCGGTAAAGTAAATGTGGGCATGGAGATATCCTGTATAAGAAGGTTCATCCGGAATAATATCTTCAATGTTAAAAGAGCCGACTGGCAATGCAACCTGTTTACGGAAAACGGCGCACAAAAGGCGTGATAACCCTGAAAAGATCCAGCCTGAAATGTGGCAGGTTGCACAGCATGCGACGCTGCGCCTGCGAGCGGCATTAAACCAGGTTACACTAGGCGCCACGTTGTGAATTGTGGAAATTGATGCATGGATATTAATGATAAATCACGCATTCAGTGGGCCTGCCGTCGCGGCATGCTGGAACTGGATGTGGCTATTATGCCGTTCTTCAAATTTGAGTATGAGACGCTGAGCGACACCGATAAGCAGGTCTTTGTGGATTTGCTAAAGAGTGACGATCCCGATCTGTTTAACTGGCTGATGAATCACGGTGAGCCAAAGGATCCGGAGCTTAAGCGGATGGTGAACCTGATCCAGCAGCGTAACCATGCTCGCGGCCCGGTGGCAATGTAAGCTGCGGCCCTCTCGTCTGGCGTGCGGGTTAGTCTGCGCCTGGCTGATAGCAGCCGTAACAGGCGTGGTGCTGATGACGCTGCCTGCAGGCGGCTGGCTGGTTAAAGCGCCGATTATTCTGCTGTTGCTGGCTGAGGGCTGGCGCAGCGTTTGGCGATTGATTCAACGGCACGGTACGTTACAGCGGGAAAGCGTCCATTGCTGGATCTGGCAGGGAAAACGCTGGCGGCCAACTCAGCCACTACGCTGGTTACCCGTTGGCGTGCTGCTGGTGGCGAAGAGCGAACAGGGTGCCACGCTGCGCTGGTGGCTGATGCAGGACAATATGCAGCCTGGCGAATGGCGGGCGTTACGCGCCTGCTGCTTCAGCCCGGCGCGGCATTAATGGCAGCAGTGCAGGCAAGAGCGTCTGAAGCCGTTCATCTGCCTGCATTGCGGTTCAATAATGACAGGCAAGAGCGATTAAAGCCGCTCACCTGTTCATGCCAGGGTTCGACACCGGCAGAAGGGCCGTCAGAGCAGTCCGGCGGTTTCGGTTAACACCTGCTCGCACCACTGCTCAACGCGCTCATCGGTGACCTCAAACTGATTCACATCATCAAGCGCCAGACCCACAAACTGTGAGCCATCGGCACTCAGCGGTTTCGGGCTGGTGAACTCATAGCCTTCAAGCGGCCAGTAGCCAACAAAACGTACTCCCATCGGCTGCAACAAATCGTGCAGCATGCCGAGCGCATCTAAAAACCACTCGCCATAGCCAATCTGATCGCCCATGCCATAGAGTGCGACAATCTTGTTTTGCAGATTCAGCGCGGGCAACTGCGGCCAGATCGCCTCCCAGTCCTCCTGCAACTCACCGAAATCCCAGGTCGGGATGCCCATGATCAGCAAATCGTACTGCTCCATCAGGCGCGGGTCGTCATCTTTCACGTTATGCAGCGTCACTAACTCTTCGCCAATAAAATCGCGAATTTTCTCCGCTACGATTTCGGTGTAACAGGTACTGGAACCGTAAAAAAGACCGATTTTCATGCAGATAACACTCTGTAAATACTGACTTTGGCGCAATTGTACCAGAAGCGCTGCTGAATCAGGCATAATGAGCATGATTTTACACCAGACGGCGGAGATAACGTGCAGGACAGCGATCTGACAGAACAGTTTCTTGATGCGCTCTGGATTGAACGCAATCTGGCGCAGAACACTCTCTCCTCTTATCGCCAGGACCTCCAGACGCTGACCGGATGGCTGGCGCATCATCAGCTGACGCTGCTTAGCGTGGCGCCGCTGGATCTGCAGCAGTTTCTGGCTGAACGGCTGGAGGGAGGCTACAAGGCGACCAGCTCAGCGCGGCTGCTCAGCGCCATGCGTCGCCTGTTCCAGTATCTTTACCGCGAAAAGCTGCGCCCGGACGATCCCAGCGCGCTGTTGTCAGCCCCAAAACTGCCGCAGCGTTTACCGAAAGATCTCAGTGAGGCGCAGGTCGAGCGACTGTTACAGGCGCCGAATATCGATATCCCGCTGGAGCTGCGCGACAAAGCGATGCTGGAGCTGCTCTACGCCACGGGCCTGCGCGTCTCCGAACTGATTGGCCTGACGCTCAGCGACATCAGCCTGCGCCAGGGCGTTGTCCGGGTTATCGGTAAAGGGGATAAAGAGCGGCTGGTGCCTTTAGGTGAAGAAGCGGTTTACTGGCTGGAGCAATATATGGAACATGGTCGTCCGTGGCTGCTCAACGGTCAGACGCTGGACGTGATGTTTCCCAGTAATCGGGCGCAGCAGATGACGCGCCAGACCTTCTGGCATCGCATCAAGCATTACGCCACGCTGGCGGGGATCGACAGCGAAAAGTTATCACCGCATGTGATGCGCCATGCCTTTGCGACCCATCTGCTGAACCACGGTGCCGATCTGCGTGTCGTACAGATGCTGCTGGGACACAGCGATCTCTCCACCACCCAAATTTATACGCACGTCGCCACTGAGCGCCTGCGTCAGTTGCATCAACAACACCATCCGCGGGCCTGAACCGCGGCGATAAGGACAAAAATGAACAAGCATTTTGCCATGCTGGCTCTTTTAGCCAGCGCCTTTTCCGGTCTCGCACAGGCCGATGACAGCGCCATTCAGCAATCACTTAAAAAGCTCGGTCTGAACCAGACAGAAATTAGCCCGTCACCGCTGCCGGGTTTTAAAACCGTGCTGTCAGAAAGCGGCGTGCTCTACGTGACCGACGACGGCAAACACATGATCCAGGGTCCGCTCTATGACGTCAGCGGCAAACAGCCGGTCAACGTCACCAACCAGCTGCTGGACAAAAAAGTCGAAGCGCTGGTGCCGGAGATGATCGTCTACAAAGCGCCTAAAGAGCAGCACGTGATCACGGTCTTTACCGACATCACCTGTGGCTACTGTCACAAGCTGCACGAGCAGATGGCGGACTACAATGCGCTGGGCATCACCGTGCGTTACCTGGCGTTTCCGCGTGAAGGGCTGAATGGTCAGATTGAACCAGCGATGAAAGCGATCTGGTGCAGCGCTGACCGCAATAAAGCGTTTGATGAGGCGATGAAAGGCAATGCGCCGAAGATGGCCGCACCAGACAGCTGCAAAATCGATATCGCCCAGCACTATAAACTTGGCGTGCTGTTCGGCATTCAGGGCACGCCCGCGATGCTGACTGACAGCGGCATGATGATCCCAGGTTATCAGTCGCCGCAGGAGCTGAAGCAGGTGCTGGACAATCAGAAGCGTGGTGGTTAATCGGTGGTAAAACAGGATGTGGAACTCCGTCGCCGTGAGGTGACGGTTGATGATGCGCTTCCGGCGACGCTGCCGCCGCTGCTGAAACGACTCTATCTGCAACGCGGCGTGCGCGACGCGGCAGAGCTGGAGCGCGGGGCGAAAAACCTGCTGCCGTACCAGTCCTTAAGCGGGATTGAGAGCGCAGTGGAACTGCTGCATCAGGCGCTGCTGGATGGGCGTCGCATTATGGTGGTGGGCGACTTTGATGCCGATGGCGCGACCAGTACCGCGCTGACGGTCATGGCGCTGCGCAGCATGGGCGGCGGCAACGTGCAGTATCTGGTGCCTAACCGCTTTGAAGATGGTTATGGCCTCAGCCCTGAAGTGGTTGAGCAGGCGCGGGCGCGCGGCGCGGCGATGATCCTGACCGTCGACAACGGCATCTCCTCCCACGCCGGCGTTGAATGTGCCCATCAGCACGGGATTCCGGTGCTGATTACCGACCACCACCTGCCGGGCGAGACCTTACCAGCCGCTGAGGCGATCGTTAATCCCAATCTGCCGGACTGCAACTTTCCCTCACGTGCACTGGCGGGCGTGGGCGTTGCGTTCTATCTGATGCTGGCGCTGCGCGCCCATCTGCGCACCCAGGGCTGGTTTGGTGCCACCCGCACCGAACCCAATCTGGCGGAGATGCTGGATCTGGTGGCGCTCGGCACGGTTGCCGACGTGGTGCCGCTCGACGTCAACAACCGCATTCTGGTGTGGCAGGGACTCAGCCGCATCCGGGCCGGAAAATGCCGGCCAGGCATCCGGGCGCTGCTGGAGATTGCTAATCGCGATGCGCGTCAGATGGCGGCCAGCGATCTCGGCTTTGCGCTGGGGCCACGGCTCAATGCCGCAGGCCGGCTCGACGATATGTCGGTGGGCGTGGCGCTGTTAATGACTGAGGATCTCAGTCAGGCACGGATGTTAGCCAGTGAGCTGGACGCGCTGAACCAGACACGAAAAGAGATAGAGCAGGGCATGCAGAGCGAAGCGCTGGCGCTGTGTCAGGCGCTGGAGCGTGAGCAGCGCGATCTGCCGCTGGGGCTGGCCTTTTATCATCCCGAATGGCATCAGGGGGTGGTGGGGATCCTCGCCTCCCGTCTGAAAGAGCGTTTCCATCGTCCGGTGATTGCCTTTGCTCCGGCGGGCGACGGCACGCTGAAAGGCTCAGGCCGCTCAATTGCCGGTCTGCATCTGCGCGACGCGCTGGAGCGTCTGGATACGCTGAATCCCGGCCTGATGCTGAAGTTCGGCGGTCATGCCATGGCGGCAGGCTTATCACTGGAAACCGCACGCTACGAGGAGTTTCGTCAGCGCTTTGCCGATCTGGTCGGTGAGTGGCTGGATGGCGAATCTCTGCAGGGCATCATCTGGTCAGATGGCGCGTTGCAGCCGCAGGAGTTTTCGCTGCAGACCGCTGAGATGCTGCGCGAAGCGGGGCCCTGGGGCCAGGCGTTCCCGGAACCCGCCTTTGACGGCAAATTTAAGCTGCTGCAACAGCGGCTGGTGGGCGAGCGACATCTGAAAGTGATGGTCGAACCGCTGGACGGCGGTCCGCTGATCGACGGTATCGCCTTTAATGTCGATACCACCCTGTGGCCCGACAGCAGCATTCGTCAGGTCGAGCTGGCCTATAAGCTGGATATCAATGAGTATCGCGGTAACCGCTCGGTACAGCTAATCATTGACCATATCTGGCCGCTTTGATTTTTCTAAGGCGCGCGCGTCTCCGGTCACGGCAGAGGCGCGTCAGCCTGTTTTTTCCCTGCGTTAACCTGCTGTACGAGCGGTGGTCGTCGCAGCCTGATAAGCAAATGCAACGCGTCACGCCGTCCCGGCATCAGCCCGCTGTCTCAGCGCTACAATCTGCCGCCAGTTTCGGGTAAACTTGTGCGTTAAATTTCCTGTCCCATCGAACATAAGAAAGACGCTAAAGCCATGTTTGAAATCAACCCGGTCAAAAACCGTATTCAGGACCTCAGTGAGCGCAGCGACGTTCTTCGGGGGTATCTTTGACTACGATGCCAAGAAAGAACGCCTCGAAGAAGTAAACGCCGAGCTGGAACAGCCCGATGTCTGGAACGAACCTGAGCGTGCTCAGGCGCTGGGCAAAGAGCGCTCCTCGCTGGAAGCGATCGTGCAGACGCTGGATCAGATGTCGCAGGGCCTGGAAGATGTGCAGGGTCTGCTTGAACTGGCGGTAGAAGCGGAAGACGAAGAGACTTTCGACGAAGCGGTTGCCGAGCTGGATGTCCTTGAGGGCAAGCTGGGCGAGCTGGAATTCCGCCGCATGTTCTCTGGCGAGTATGACAGCGCCGACTGCTACATCGATCTGCAGGCGGGTTCCGGCGGCACCGAAGCGCAGGACTGGGCCAGCATGCTGATGCGTATGTATCTGCGTTGGGCTGAAGCCAAAGGCTTCAAAACTGAAATTATCGAAGAGTCTGAAGGTGAAGTTGCAGGCATTAAATCTGTGACCATTCGCGTGTCAGGCGACTACGCCTTTGGCTGGTTGCGCACCGAAACGGGCGTGCATCGCCTGGTGCGTAAGAGCCCGTTTGACTCCGGTGGTCGTCGTCACACCTCATTCAGCTCCGCCTTTATCTACCCGGAAGTGGATGACGATATTGATATCGACATCAACCCAGCCGATCTGCGCATTGACGTCTATCGTGCGTCAGGGGCGGGCGGCCAGCACGTTAACCGGACGGAATCTGCGGTACGTATTACCCATATTCCAACCGGTACCGTCACCCAGTGTCAGAATGACCGTTCTCAGCACAAGAACAAAGATCAGGCGATGAAGCAGATGAAAGCGAAGCTGTACGAGCTTGAGATGCAGAAGAAAAACGCTGAGAAACAGGCGCTGGAGGACAACAAGTCCGACATCGGCTGGGGAAGTCAGATCCGTTCTTACGTTCTCGATGATGCACGCATCAAAGATCTGCGCACCGGCGTAGAGACGCGTAACACCCAGGCGGTGCTGGACGGCGACCTGGATCGATTCATTGAAGCTAGTTTAAAAGCAGGGTTATAAGGAACCGACATGTCTGAACAACAACCGCAGAGCGCTGATGCCGCCGTTGAGTTAAATAACGAACTGAAAGCGCGTCGCGAAAAGCTGAGCGTGCTGCGTGCAAATGGCGTGGCGTTTCCTAACGATTTTCGTCGTGACAGTCTCTCAAACCAGCTGCATGAGAGCTATGGCGAGAAGAGCAACGAAGAGCTTGAAGATCTCGGCATCGAAGTCAGCGTTGCCGGACGTATGATGACCCGTCGTATCATGGGTAAAGCCTCTTTCGTGACCCTGCAGGATGTGGGTGGCCGGATTCAGCTTTACGTCTCGCGTGACGATCTGGCTGAAGGCATCTACAACGAGCAGTTCAAAAAGTGGGATCTCGGCGATATCCTGGGCGCGCGCGGCAAACTGTTCAAAACCAAAACCGGCGAACTGTCGATTCACTGTTCTGAACTGCGCCTGCTGACCAAAGCACTGCGTCCGCTGCCGGACAAGTTCCACGGCCTGGCCGATCAGGAAACGCGCTACCGTCAGCGTTACCTTGATCTCATCGCCAACGAGGAGTCGCGTAACACCTTCAGAATTCGTTCGCAGATCATGGCCGGCATTCGCCAGTTCATGGTGGGCCGCGACTTTATGGAAGTGGAAACCCCGATGATGCAGGTGATCCCTGGCGGCGCGTCTGCGCGTCCGTTCATCACCCATCACAATGCGCTGGATATCGACATGTATCTGCGTATCGCTCCAGAGCTTTATCTGAAGCGTCTGGTGGTGGGCGGATTCGATCGCGTGTTCGAGATCAACCGTAACTTCCGCAACGAAGGTATTTCGCCACGTCATAACCCAGAGTTCACCATGATGGAACTCTATATGGCTTATGCGGATTACAAAGATCTGATCGAGCTGACCGAAAGCCTGTTCCGTACGCTGGCGCAGGATGTGCTGGGCAGCACCGTGGTGCCTTACGGCGAGCAGGAGTTTGATTTCGGTAAGCCGTTTGAAAAACTGACCATGCGTGAAGCGATCAAGAAATACCGTCCGGAAACGGATCTGGCCGATCTGGAAGACTTTGATAAAGCGGTGGCGATTGCTCAATCACTGCACATCAAGGTTGAGAAAAGCTGGGGTCTGGGCCGTGTCGTAACCGAAATCTTTGAAGAGACCGCTGAAGCGCATCTGATTCAGCCGACCTTCATCACCGAATATCCGGCTGAAGTCTCTCCGCTGGCCCGTCGTAACGACGAGAACCCGGAAATCACCGATCGCTTTGAGTTCTTCATTGGCGGTCGTGAAATCGGTAACGGCTTCTCCGAGCTGAACGATGCGGAAGATCAGGCTGAGCGTTTCCTGCAGCAGGTGAATGCCAAAGATGCTGGCGACGACGAAGCGATGTTCTACGACGAAGACTATGTCACCGCACTGGAGCACGGTCTGCCGCCAACCGCCGGTCTGGGTATCGGTATTGACCGTATGGTGATGCTGTTTACCAACAGCCACACTATCCGCGATGTGATTCTGTTCCCGGCACTGCGCCCAGGCAGCAAGTAATCGTTATGAGTCGCTGTCAGGCCTGATCTTCAGGCCTGACAGCGTGATGACAAAGCCGAATCAGAGTGAATTTGGCAGCAACTGATAAACTCACGGCACAGGGAACACGGTCAGAAGAGGAAAGCGTCCCGCGAATGGACAAAAACGCCGGGAGCGTTTTTGAACAACGCAAAGCGTTGGCCCGGGCTACGGGCGCACCTCAGGGATGAGGTGCGTAATCGCGTGGGCCGAGCGGTCATGGATGACAGTTTTTGCGTCTTTCCGATCTGACCGTGTTACCTGTGCAGGCTCGGTCTTACAGCGAACCAGGCCCGACTTTGTCACCAAGCTTAAGGCCGGAAATTCCGGCCTTTTTTACATCTGTTCGTTCAGCAGATATCAGGATTTAATCGCCTGATCCAGCCATGTCTGAAATCGCGAGTAAGGCACATAGAGCGCAACGTTCTTATAGAGTGTCTTACCGCTGACATTGTCGTTGATGTTATTGCTGTAGCCAATAATCACGCCCGCCAGCGTATCATCAGAGGCGTTATAGACTGCGCCGCCCGACATCCCTTTAACCACCCCCGCATTCGCCGCCACCACGACGCAGTCTGATTTGTTCCAGCTGTTCGCCAGCGTGGTATTGATCAGGTTCTGCCCGCTGGAACTGACCGGCATGGCCGAAATAAAACTGTAGCCGTAGAGATTGACCTGATCGCCGATGTGGCTGTTACGAAAGTTGGGTGGCAGGTTCATTTCGCTGTTTTTGTGGTAGACCACGGCCAGATCGCATTGCGGATGCCAGGCTTTGACCCGGTAAAGCGAAAACTTTGCCACATGTGCGGCGGTCAGGCTGTACTCCGGCGTCAGTGGGATGGTGGTACCGAGCGTGCCTAAACCCAGCACGGTGGGAATGCCGGTCACGGTCATATCCACCCGTTTTTCAGCTTCTTTACTGTACTCATAATGACCCACCGAGCAGCCGGTTAAGCCAAACACCATTAAGGCTATGAGTCGTTGCATTCTCTCTCCCTGCGTCAGAAGTTGATCACATCACCTGGCAATTGATTAGGGATATATCGGCAACGTTAAGGATTTATTAATTAAATACGCACTAAAAAGCGTAACGGGTTCGCGGGAAATGACAACCTGACCCTGGGTCATGTGCGCTTTAACGGGCTTAGCCAGCAGGCTGACAAAGCCATTTGTTCCGGCAAAGCGGCAGGATTATTGCGGCCCGGGCAATAATCCTTTGCTGCGCGCAGGCTATGTCGCGCATCATCACTGTGCTGTAATGCTCACCGTGACGCAGATCAAATTTTAATAAGCGTCGAGGGGCTGCGCGTCTGTGCAGTTCACCTGCAAATGATATTGGGAGAGTGTTATGCCTGTAGCATTAATGGCGCTGGCGTTGAGTGCGTTCGCCATCGGAACCACTGAGTTTGTCATTATGGGATTGCTGCCGGAGGTGGCGCGTGACCTTCAGGTGTCGATTCCGTCGGCGGGCTGGCTGATCAGCGGCTACGCGCTGGGCGTGGCGATTGGTGCGCCGATTATGGCGCTGCTCACCGCCAGGCTGCCGCGTAAAAAAACGCTGATTCTGCTGATGATGATATTTATTGTCGGCAACCTGCTGTGTGCGCTGGCTTACAACTATAACCTGCTGATGCTGGCACGCATCGTCACCGCGCTTTGTCACGGTGCCTTCTTCGGTATTGGCGCGGTGGTCGCCGCCAGTCTGGTGCCAGCCGGTCGTCAGGCTTCCGCTGTCGCACTGATGTTCACCGGACTGACCTTAGCCAACGTGCTGGGCGTTCCGCTGGGAACCAGTTTCGGACAGATGTTTGGCTGGCGAGCCACCTTCTGGGGCGTGGCAGTGATTGGCGTGCTGGCGTTTATCGCCCTGATCGTGAGTCTGCCCAACAATAAACAGGAAAAGCCGGTTCACCTGGCGAGTGAAATTGGTGCACTGGCCAACGGGAAACTGTGGCTGTCGCTGCTGATGACGGTGTTCTTTGCCGCGGCGATGTTTGCGCTGTTCAGCTACATTGCGCCGCTGCTGCTAGAGGTGACGGGCATCAGCGATCGCGGCGTCAGCTGGACGCTGTTCCTGATTGGCGCAGGCCTGACGGTCGGTAACATTCTTGGCGGCAAACTGGCCGACTGGAAAGTCTCCTTTAGCCTGATCCTCAGCTTCTCCCTGATCGCCATCTTCTCGCTGCTGTTCAGCTGGACCAGCCATGCGCTGTGGCTGGCAGAGATCACCCTGTTCCTGTGGGCGATGGCGACCTTTGCGACGGTGCCGGGCCTGCAGATCAACGTGGTACGTCATGGCAAAGAGGCGCCTAACCTGGTCTCAACCCTGAACATTTCGGCGTTTAACGTGGGCAATGCGCTGGGTGCCTGGGTCGGCGGTGCGGTGATTGGCCGTGGATATGGCCTGACGGCGGTGCCGGTTGCTGCCGCTGCGCTGGCGGCAATCGGCCTGCTGATCTGTCTGATCACCTTCCGCAAATCGGGCCGCGCAGCCGCCAGGGTTCGCGCTTAAGCCAGGCGGGCGGCGATGCGTGCCGGAAAGTCAGCCACCTGCCGTTGCAGATGGCTGACAAAGGCATCGACCAGCGCCGATGCAGGGCGGTGCTGCGGCCTCACCAGGCTGACGGTAAACGGAACCGCCACGCTGAACTTACGCATCACCACACCGCTGTCGGCGTAATCCAGCGCCGTCAGCGGATTCACAATTGAAATGCCCACGCCCGCTCTGACCATGGCGCACACCGAAGCGGCACTGTGCGTCTCCATCACCAGCCGCCGCTCGACTCCCTGCTCATGAAACAGCGCATCCAGCAACTGACGATAGCTGTCACTGCGCGACAGGCTCACATACTGTTCGCCCGCAAAATCGTGCGGCGTCAGCTCTGAACGCTGACTCAGAGGGTGATGCTGAGGCAATACACACACTTCATCGCAGGTCAGCAGGGCGAGACGGTCAGTGCCGGCCGGAGCGTGCTGGGTTTCGGTTAAGCCGATATCGTAGCGCTGTGCTGACAGCCACTCCTCCAGCAGCGGCGACTCCTGCGGAATCACATTCAGGCTCACATCCGGGTAGCGCTGTAAAAAGGGCTGACATAGTGGTGGCAGCAGCGACTGCGAAAAAACGGGCAGGCAGGCGATCGACAGCTCACCCTGACGGAACTGGCGCAGCCCTTCAGCCGCTTCCATGATGCGATCCAGTCCGTACCAGGATCGCTGCACCTCTTCGAAAAGACGCAATCCCTGCACCGTCGGTTGCAGGCGACCACGAACCCGTCCGAACAACTCTAATCCCAGCTGCTGCTCCAGGCGTGCCAGCTCCCGGCTCACCGTCGGCTGTGAGGTGTGCAGCAGTGTCGCGGCCTGAGTCAGATTGCCGCTGGTCATCACCGCATGAAAAATCTCGATATGCCGCCAGTTAATGTTCGCCACGCACCCTTCCTATATCCATTCTGCATAGATGCTATTAAAACAGATATTTTTCGCTATGACACGATTCTGGCTTAATGCAGCTATTGCCACAGGAGAATTGCCATGCCACGTTCCTTACAGAGTACCGAAACCGCACTCAGCGCCGCTAACCTGCTGCCGCTGGCACGCCGCTACGCCGGGCCATTCTGGGCTTATGATGCGCAGATTATTCAGGCGCGTATTGCCCAGCTGCAGGCATTTGATGTGGTGCGCTTTGCGCAGAAGGCCTGCTCGAATACGCATATCCTGCGCCTGATGCGCGCAGCAGGCGTGAAAGTGGACTCGGTATCGCTGGGTGAGATCGAACGTGCGCTGGCCGCGGGTTACCAGCCTGGCGGTGATGAGATCGTCTTTACCGCGGATCTGTTCGATCAGCCGACGCTGGAGCGGGTGACCGCGTTAAAGGTGCCGGTTAATGCCGGATCGATCGATATGCTGCATCAGCTCGGCGCGGTCTCACCGGGACATGCGGTGTGGCTGCGGGTCAATCCTGGTTTTGGTCACGGCCACAGTCAGAAAACCAATACCGGTGGCGAAAACAGCAAGCACGGGATCTGGCATGCCGATTTAGCCGTGGCGCTGGCGGCGATTAAACAGCACGGCTTGCAGCTGGTGGGCATTCATATGCATATCGGCTCTGGCGTCGATTATGCGCATCTGCAGCAGGTCTGTGATGCGATGGTTGAACTGGTGATGGCGTCGGGTCAGGATCTGACCGCGATCTCTGCGGGCGGCGGCCTCTCTGTGCCTTATCGCTATGGCGAAGAGGCGATCGATACCGATCACTATTTCGGCCTGTGGGATGCAGCGCGGCAGCGTATCGCTCAGCATCTGGGTCACGCGATAAAGCTGGAGATCGAACCGGGCCGTTTCCTGGTGGCCGAGGCCGGTGTGCTGGTCTCTCAGGTACGGGCGGTTAAGTCGATGGGCAGCCGTCACTTCGTGCTGGTCGATGCCGGTTTCAGTGACCTCATGCGTCCCTCCATGTATGGCAGCTATCACCATATCTCGCTGATGGCGGGCGATGAGCGGGCCATTGATGAGCAGCAGACTATCGACACCGTGGTCGCTGGCCCGCTGTGCGAATCGGGTGATGTCTTTACCCAGCTGGAGGGCGGCATGGTCGAACCACGCGCGATTCCGGCGGCAAAGGTTGGCGATTACCTGGTGTTCCACGACACCGGAGCTTACGGTGCATCCATGTCCTCTAACTACAACAGCCGTCCGCTGATCCCGGAAGTGCTGTTTGAGCAGGGCCAGCCGCGCGAGATCCGCCGCGCGCAGACTATTGAGTCGCTACTGGCACTGGAAATCAGCTAATCACCTCGCTCAGGCGGCCGGCGCGCCGCCTGTCAGCCATAGATCTCTTTGCGCAGCATGACCAGCTCCTCTGCCAGCTCGCGGCACAGCATTGCATTCATCAGATGATCCTGCGCATGCACCAGAATCAGCGTGACCGGCAATTTTCCGCTTCCCTCGTCTGCACCAATCAACGCGGTCTGAATTTTATGTGCCGCTTTTGCCGCGGTATCTGAAGCAGCCAGCGCCGCGTCAGCCCCGGTCCAGTCGCGTTTGCGCGCACACTGAATCGCCATCATCGCCGACGAACGGGCTTCCCCTGCATTGATCAGCAATTCCATCATGGTCTGTTCGTAATCCATAACGCCTCCGCTATTGGTATGCCAAATTGGCCGTTTTAATCATACTGGAATGCCAATAAGCGTTTCCGGGAGGCTCGTCACAGAAAAAACCGAGGGAATTCGTCATTTTGGTATGCCACTAACAGGGAAGACCACGACGATTACAGGAATACCGATCTTACATCTCTGAGGGTTGATCATGTCTCTACAGGACCGCCTTATCGATTCCCTGGGCAGCTTTGCTACCCGCTTTAACAGTTATCGCTACATCATGGCGATTAAAGCCTCATTCATTACCCTGATGCCGGTGATCATTGTTGGCGCTTTCTCGGTATTGATCTCTAACATGGTGCTGGACAGCAAAAATGGCCTTGCCAGCTTTGCCGCCCTGGCTTTTTTAGCTGACCTCAAGCCCATCACCAGCAGTATCAATTACGCCACGCTCAGCTTTCTCAACATTGGTGCGGTGTTCCTGATTGGTATTGAGCTTGGGCGCATCAACGGTATAAAAACGCTGTTTCCCGGCCTGCTGGCGATCATCTGCTTTGTATCCGTGACGCCGACCACCTTACAGATGATGGTCGATGGGCAGATGCACCAGGTCACCGACGTGCTGGCCAAACAATTCTCCGATACCAAAAGCCTGTTTCTCGGCATGTTTATCGCCATCCTATCAGTAGAGATCTACTGCCGCCTCGAACAGGTTGAGCGGCTGAAAATCAAAATGCCCGACACGGTGCCGCCCAATGTGGCCGCCTCTTTCTCCGCGCTGATCCCCTCAATCATCACCGTGACGCTGATAGCGACTTTTGGCTTTATCTTCCATCGCGTCACCGGCATGTACCTTTACGACGCGGTATACCAGGTGGTGCAGCAGCCGCTGGAGTCGGTGGTGCAGAGCCTGTGGGGCATTCTGATTCTGATGTTCGTTGCCCAGCTGTTCTGGGTGATTGGTATTCACGGCAATCAGATGGTGAAGCCGATCCGTGAGCCGCTGTTGCTGGGCGCGATTATGGTCAACATGACCGCTTTTGAGCAGGGAAAAGAGGCACCGAACATTATCACCATGCCGTTCTGGGATGTTTATATGAGCATCGGCGGCTCCGGCCTGACCATCGGGCTGCTCACCGCCGTGATGCTGGCAACGCGACGCAAAGAGATGCGTGAAATCGCCAAACTGTCGTTCGGGCCAGGCATTTTCAATATCAACGAGCCGGTTATATTTGGTATGCCGATTATGCTTAACCCGATACTGGCTATCCCTTTCATCATCACACCGCTAGTGACAGGTTCTATCGGCTACTTCGCTACGGTGATGGGATTTGCCGGGAAAGCCGTGGTGATGGTGCCATGGACCACGCCTCCGATTATCAATGCCTGGCTGTCAACGGCCGGATCGATGGGTGCGGTGGTGACGCAGATCGTCTGCATTCTGGTGTCAGTACTTATCTATCTGCCATTTGTGAAAGTCGCAGCCCGCCGCGCGGATGCAGCAGAAGCAGCGGAAGCAAAGAGCCTGCAACCTGAGCTGAACCCTAACCGAACGGAGGTGTTATGAGTCGTCAGACTGTCCACATACCTGAGAATTTCATTCTGGGAGCTGCTGCCTCCGCCTGGCAGACGGAAGGCTGGAGCGGAAAAAAAGCGGGGCAGGACTCCTGGCCTGACGCCTGGTATCAGCAGGATCGTCACGTCTGGCACAACGGCTACGGCCCGGCGGTTGCCACCGACTTTATCAACCGCTTTAGTGAGGATGTGGCGCTAATGAAGGCCAGCGGGCTGACCCACTACCGCACTTCAATCAACTGGTCGCGTTTCCTGATCGATTACGAAACCGCTACGGTCGATGAGGAGTACGCGGCTTACTATGACCGGCTGATTGATGAAATGCAGCGCCAGGGCATTGAACTGATGCTCTGTCTGGAGCATTACGAGCTGCCCGCCACGCTGCTGGACCAGTATGGCGGCTGGCAGTCAAAACATGTCGTTGAACTCTTTATCCGCTATGTCGAACAGGTGTTTAAACGCTATGCCGGTCGGGTCACGCGCTGGTTTGTGTTTAACGAGCCGATTGTGGTGCAGACCCGCGTCTATCTCGACGCGCTGCGCTGGCCTTATGAGCAGAACACCCATAAATGGATGCAGTGGAACCACCACAAGAATCTTGCTACCGCCCGGGTAGTGCAGCTGTTCCGCGCGGCAGGCTATGCCGGTCGCATTGGTACCATACTCAATCCGGAAGTCACCTATCCGCGATCGTCAGCCCCGCACGACCAGAAAGCGGCGCATATTTATGACCTGTTCTACAACCGGGTGTTTCTCGATCCCGCCATTAAAGGCGAGTATCCGGCGGAGCTGCTGGCGCTGCTTGATAAGCATCAGATTGAGTGGGAAACCACCCCGGAAGAGCTGGCGATTATTGCCGCCAATACCGTCGATGAAGTCGGGCTTAATCTCTACTATCCGCATCGCGTGAAGGCACCGTCCCGCGCCTGGCATCCCAGGACACCCTTTCATCCCGCCTGGTATTACGAACACTTTGAACTGCCGGGGCGACGGATGAACCCTTCACGCGGCTGGGAAATTCAGCCTGAAATTATCTGGGATATGGCGCAGCGGATGCGCGATGAGTACGGCAATATCCCGTGGTTTGTGGCGGAAAGCGGTATGGGAATAGAGAACGAAGCGCAGTTCAAAAATGCCGACGGGGAGATTCAGGACGATTACCGCATCGCGTTTATCAGCGAGCACCTGCATCAGGCGATACGCGCCAGTCAGGCGGGGATTAACTGTCAGGGCTACATGCTGTGGGCGTTTACCGACAATGTCTCGCCAATGAATGCCTTTAAAAATCGCTATGGTCTTATCGAAATCGACTTAGATAAGCAGCGTCAGCGCCGTATGAAGAAATCTGCCCACTGGTTCCGTACGCTGCGCGACACGCAGCAATTTACCCTGTGGCTTGATGATGAGCCGAAATAACGCGAGGAAACGAGCATGAAACGAATTGTTCTGGCCTGTGCTGCGGGCATGTCGACCTCAATGGTGGTGACGCGGATGGAAAAGGAGGCTGCCGCTCGCGGACTGGCATTTCAGATCTACGCCATTCCGGAGCAAAATCTGCGTGAAGAGCTGCAAAACTACGGCAACGAGGTGGTGGTCGTGCTGCTGGGGCCACAGGTGCGCTTCAAACTGGAGGAGAACAGAAAACTCACCGACAGCTATCAGTTGCCCATCGCGGTGATCGATACGGTTGCTTACGGCACGCTGAATGGTGCAAAGGTACTCGATCAGGCGCTGGCTTTGATACACTGAGCCCCAGTTTGCGAGCCAGCCTCTCCGGTTCGCGGGCATTGTCGCGCAGGGAACCGCGGCAATGCCGTTAGCGCATTGATTGCAAAGGGTGACAGTGTGGACAAAGCCGAAGCGCCGCAAGAAAAAAAGCAGTATCAGGAAATTGGTCAGCACCTGCGTCAGCAGATCTGTGACGGGCACTATCCGGTGGGATCGCGCCTGCCGCCTGAACGTCAGCTGGCTGAAACCTGGGGCGTCAGCCGGACCATCGTGCGCGAGGCATTATTGATGCTGGAGCTGGAAGGTACGGTGGATATCCGCCAGAGCTCCGGCGTCTATGTGATGCGTATTCCTTCCGCCAGTGATGACGAAGAAGAGGCCTTCTTCCGCAGCGACGTTGGCCCGTTTGAAATGCTACAGGCACGTCAGTTGCTGGAGAGCAATATTGCAGCCTTTGCCGCAAAAATGGCGACCAAAGCGGACATTGAAAATCTGCGCCGAACGCTGGAACAGGAGCAGCGTGCTATCGCCGCCAACGACAGCAGTCAGGACAACGACAAGTTGTTTCATCTGCTGCTGGCGGGTGCCAGTCAGAACCAGATGCTGCTCGATACCGTCACCAGTATCTGGCGACATCATGACAGCAGCCCGCTCTGGCAGCAGCTGCGCCCGCAGTTTGAAACCCGCGCCTATCGCCTGAAGTGGCTCGGCGATCACCAGACAATCCTGGCCGCTCTGCGTCGGCGTGATGTGATGGGGGCCTGGCAATCCACCTGGCAGCACCTTGAGAACGTCAAGAATACGCTGCTGGAGCTTTCCGACGCCGATGCGCCTGACTTTGATGGCTACCTGTTTGATTCAGTCCCGATCTTTCAGGGGAAACTGATGTGATTGAGATTGTATCGCTCAGCGATGCCCCCCAATTTGCCGATCAGATCATCGACTGGCAGTGGCGCGCATTTGGTGAAGCCACCAGCCGGGCGTTCTTTGCCAGTGTGGTGAACAGCAGCCTTATCGGTGCTGATTTTCCAGTGACTTTCGTTGCCGTGGAGGCGGGCAGGGCAGTCGGCACGGTGGGATTCTGGCGCTGCGACCTGA
This sequence comes from Pantoea sp. Ft-CA_14, assembly GCF_024520875.1. NCBI lineage: Bacteria > Pseudomonadati > Pseudomonadota > Gammaproteobacteria > Enterobacterales > Erwiniaceae > Pantoea > Pantoea sp. Ft-CA_14. Next base: position 296,725 of record NZ_JALNPM010000005.1, read on the forward strand.
TCAGCCGTCAGGATCTTTTCCCCTGGCTGGCGGCGCTCTATGTTGATGAGTCGGTGCGCGGCAAAGGTGTCAGTCAAGCGCTGCAGCAGCATGTCATCGCCTATGCACAGGCACGGGGCTATCCACAGTTGTGGTTATGGTCAACGTTTGAGGGTTACTACGAACGTTATGGCTGGCTGCCACAGGGTGAAGCGCTGGAGTATCCCGCTAAGCCGGTAAAACTCTATTATCGCGACCTGTAAGTGATGCCAGCCGCCACGCGGCAGCTGGCAACAGAACGCTCAGGGAGCCGGATAAGTATAACGACGGTGGATCGCCTCAATGCCTTCCAGGATCTCTGCATTTAAGGTCAGATTGAAGCTGTCGATATTGATCTGCAACTGTTCAGGCGTGGTAGCGCCCAGCAGCGTGCTGGCCACAAACGGCTGCTGACGCACATAGGCCAGGGCCATCTGCGACGGGTCGATCTGATGCTGCTGAGCCAGTGCCACATATTCGGCAATCGCCTTTTGTGACTGCTCGCCGCTGTAGCGGGTAAAGCGGCTGAACAACGTGTTGCGTGCGCCCGCAGGCTGCGCGCCATTCAGGTATTTGCCGCTCAGCGTTCCAAACGCCAGGCTGGAATACGCCAGCAGCTCTACGCCTTCATGCTGGCTGATTTCGGCCAGACCCACTTCAAAGCTGCGGTTCAGCAGGCTGTAGGGATTCTGAATGCTGATAATGCGCGGCAGCTCATGCTTCTCCGCCAGCTGCAGATAGCGCATCACGCCCCACGCGGTTTCGTTCGACACCCCGATATAGCGGATCTTACCAGCGCGCACCTGTTCGGTCAGCGCTTCCAGCGTCTCCAGCAGCGTCACCTGAGCAGTGGTTTCGCTGTACTGATAGCCAAGCTTGCCAAAATAGTTGGTCTGACGCTGTGGCCAGTGCAGCTGGTAGAGGTCAAGGTAGTCAGTATTCAGGCGTTTCAGGCTGGCATCGAGTGCTGCGCGGATGTTTTTACGGTCCAGCGCCATATCCGGGCGAATCGACGCATCATTGCCACGTGAAGGCCCGGCCACTTTACTGGCAAGAATGATTTTGTCGCGGCTGCCGCGCTGTTTAAGCCAGCTGCCAATATATTGTTCGGTCAGACCCTGGGTTTCCGGACGCGGGGGCACCGGATACATCTCGGCAGTATCAATAAAGTTGATGCCGGAACGGATAGCTAAATCCAGTTGAGCATGGGCGTCGGCTTCGCTGTTCTGTTCGCCAAACGTCATGGTGCCCAACCCCAGCTGACTCACTTCCAGCGTGCTGTGGGGAATACGATGATAGTGCATTGCCAGCTTCCTTTTCTTTATGGAATGGAATGTTGTGTCCTCAGGGACTATAGCGCGAGCAATGGCGGGGAAGGAAGGGGGAAAAGTCGGGGAAATCACCTGCCAGCCGGGAATCGGTGGCAGGTGATTAAATCGGGCACTTAACGTTCAATGATCGTAGAAACCTCATCGCTGTTAATCTGCACCATATGACCCGTCTGGTCAGTGTACTCCACCAGGCCGGTCTCTTTATCAATGCTCGGCTTGCCTTCGGTCATGATCATCCGGCCATCTTTGGTCGCCATGACATAATCAGAACTGCATCCACTTAAGAATGCGGCGGTTACCATCACCAGTGCTACTCCTGCCAACCCTTTCATCACGCCTAATCCTCACAAATGGTCAAGTGCAAACAGTGTAGTAATAAATGGTTTTGCCGGCAGGGTTAATCGTATGAATCTGAAAATAACCGGGCGAGCAGGCTCGCCCTTGACTTTATCAGGCGTGCTTTTTCTTACTGCGCATCAGGTTAAGACACTCAACCGCCATTGAGAAGAACATAGCGAAATAAATGTAACCTTTTGGTACGTGGACCGCAAAACTCTCCAGGATCAGGGTGAAACCGACCAGAATCAGGAAAGAGAGAGCCAGCATTTTCACTGACGGATGGCGGTCAACAAACTCACCGATCGCGCGCGCAGCGAACATCATCATCAGCACGGCAATAACCACCGCCGCCATCATAATGAACAGATGATCGGAGAGGCCGATGGCCGTGATCACCGAGTCGAGGCTGAAAATAATGTCGAGCATCATGATCTGTACAATCGCACCCAGGAAGGAATGGACGCGGGTGTTGTGTTCGCCTTCGCTGCCTTCGATCGTTTCATGGATCTCCATGCTCGATTTCCACAGCAGGAACAGTCCGCCAAACAGCAGAATCAGATCGCGCGCCGAGAACGCATGATCCATCAGCGTAAAGAGCGGGTTAGTCAGACGGGCTACCCACGCGATAGAAGCCAGCAGGCCAAGACGCATCAGCATCGCGCCCATCAGACCAATGCGACGTGCGCTGGCTTGCTGGTGTTTTGGCAGTTTAGCGACCACCAGCGACAGGAAAATGATGTTATCAATACCCAGCACCACCTCAAGGATGGTCAGGGTGCCCAGCGCCAGCCAGGCGTTGGGATCGGAAATCCACTCAAACATACCGACATTTAATCCTAAACGAAAAGTAAACGGCGATTATACGCATTCATTTCGCCGATCTCCCACAAAATTGCGACACATCAACGCGGGTGGCGACGTTCAGAGGAGAAAATGACGCGCCAGCAGGGGCCCGGTGAAGCTTTTCTTCAGGTAGAAACCGCGCGGCAGCGTCATGATTGGCTGGCCCTGATCGCCGATTCCTTCTGTCAGCGCTTTGCTATTGGCGGCTTTGGGCCGGATTTGCAGCCAGGCACCATGTCGCGCGGTAATCTGCTCTACGCGACCCAGCACAATCATATCCATCAGCTCTTCCCAGTCCTGTCGCAGCATCTCATCTTCTTCCGCATCGGGGCTCCATAACAGCGGCGCGCCGACACGGCGTTCCCGCAGCGGAATCTCACGCCCGCCTTCAACCGGGATCCACAATACCCGCGCCAGCTTGTGTCGCACATGGCTGGTGAGCCAGGTCACGCCGCTGTTGCCGGTCAGAGGTGCCACGCAGACAAAGGTGGTTTCCAGCGGTTTACCCTGCGCATCAATCGGGATGGTTTTCAGTTCGATACCCAGATGGGCAAAGTCCTGCTCCGCTTTGCTGCCTGCGCTGGCACCAAGATGCCACTCCAGCAGCATGCCGACCCAGCCCTTATCACGTTTGAGATCCGCAGGCATGGGCAGACCGGCGCGCGCGGCCAGGGTTTCCAGGGTCAAACCGGCTAAATCCTGCGCGCGTGCCAGCAGGCTGGCTTCATCTTCAGGTGGTCCTGGCTGGTAACTCATGGTGAACACTCGCAATGATTAAAATTTGTACAGTAGCAGGTGAGTCACGTTTCTCACATAAATAATCCGCGTCAGGTATCGATAATAACATGATAGATCGTGCTTTTTTTAGCGGATTGCACGCTCGCCGCCCCAGGTGCTTCAGGGTTATCCCAGCTTACCCGCAACAATGAACAGGATCTCCAGCCCGGTTATCCACAGAAAAATGGGATAACCACCGTCTGAGTGCGGTACTGGTTCCATTTACAGCCTTGACTTTTCACGATCTGGCCATAATTTCGTCGCTCTGGCCTAACCCTGAGCGATTATCTGTGGATAAAAAGCAGTGTGCTTATATTTTAAGCAATTGTCAGTTACCATGAAAATATTCACTGTTTATAAAAGATTTACCGGTAAGATTTTCGATTTAATGTCATTAAAAATCATACTGATGTGTTGTTGGTTCTTTTTGGCTCTTCAGCGCGCACGGAAAAGGTTATTCAGATAACTCCCGCGTTCTGCACAAAGCTATCCACAGAAAAGGTGAATAAGATCGATCTTTTTCTCGGTCATTGTTTATAACTTTGCCATTTTCTGTGAGTTATCCCGGCGATGATGGCTTAACCCCCCATGAATCCAGTGGTTTACCGCCTGTAAGGAGTGTGAAACAATCAGCTCATTCAAATTTTGCTTTGAGGTAGTCCGGTGATCGATGATGATGGCTACCGCCCGAATGTTGGTATCGTAATCTGTAACCGGCAGGGACAAGTGTTATGGGCCAGGCGCTTTGGACAGCACTCCTGGCAATTTCCTCAGGGAGGCATCAATCCCGGTGAAACCGCAGAACAGGCGATGTATCGCGAACTGTTCGAAGAAGTCGGATTACACCGGAAAGATGTTCGAATACTTGCTTCTACCCGTAACTGGTTACGTTACAAGTTGCCAAAACGTTTGGTGCGTTGGGACACAAAGCCGGTATGTATCGGCCAGAAACAAAAGTGGTTTCTTCTGCAGTTAATGTGTAATGACGCGGATATCAATGTGCAGCACAGCAGCACGCCCGAGTTCGATGGCTGGCGCTGGGTCAGTTTCTGGTATCCGGTGCGTCAGGTTGTCTCCTTTAAGCGCGACGTTTATCGTCGGGTGATGAAGGAATTCGCTGGCGTGGTGATGTCTATGCAGGAGAGTGCGGGGCAGCGAAATAATCCTGCCCATCGACGTAAGAGAGGATAGGCCACGCCCTTTATGCTCACTCAGTTGCGCGAAATTGTAGAAAAAGTGGCGAGTGCGCCGCGTCTCAATGAAGCACTCGACATCCTGGTTAATGAGATCTGTCTGGCGATGGATACGGAAGTCTGTTCCGTTTACCTCGCCGACCACGATCGTCACTGCTACTACCTGATGGCGACGCGCGGACTTAAAAAACCGCGTGGCCGCACCGTGACCCTGGCGTTTGACGAGGGGATCGTCGGTTTAGTGGGCCGTCTGGCCGAACCGATTAACCTTGCTGACGCCCAGAGTCATCCCAGCTTTAAATATATCCCCGCAGTGAAAGAGGAGCGCTACCGCTCCTTCCTCGGCGTGCCGATTATCAGCCGTCGCCAGTTACTGGGCGTGCTGGTGGTACAGCAGCGCGAGCACCGTCAGTTTGATGAAAGCGAAGAGTCGTTTCTGGTCACCCTTGCCACCCAGATGGCGGCATTGCTGTCGCAGTCGCAGATGGCCCAGCTGTTTGGTCAGTTCCGGCAGACGCGGGTGCGCGCGATTGCAGCTGCGCCTGGCGTGGCGGTGGCACCGGGCTGGGTAGATGAGACGCAGCCACTGCTCGATCAGGTTTCGGCTGCCTCAACGCTGGATGTTCATCGCGAACGTGAGCGTCTGTCGCTCGCCATGAGTGAAGCCACCAGTGAATTTCGTCGCTTCAGTAAACGCTTCAGCGCCAGCGCTCAGAAAGAGAGTGCGGCCATTTTCGACCTTTACTCTCACCTGTTAACCGATGCCCGACTGAAAAAAGATCTGTTCGATGAGATCGAACGCGGATCGGTCGCCGAATGGGCAGTGAAACAGGTGATCGAGAAGTTTGCTGAACAGTTTGCCAGCCTGACGGACACCTACCTGCGTGAACGCGCAGGCGATCTGCGGGTGCTGGGTCAGCGCCTGCTGTTTCACCTTGACGATACGCTGGTCGGGACCAATGCCTGGCCGGAACGCTTTGTGCTGGTGGCCGATGAGCTGACCGCCACCACTTTAGCTGAGCTGCCGCATGAGCGGCTGGCGGGCGTGGTGGTGCGTGACGGCGCAGCTAACTCCCATGCGGCGATTCTGACCCGCGCGATGGGGATCCCGACGGTCATGGGCGCTGACATCCAGCCTCATCAGCTCAACAAACGTTTGCTTATCGTCGATGGGTATCGCGGTGAGCTGTTGATCGATCCCGAGCCGGTGCTGGTGCAGGAGTACCAGCGTTTGATCAGCGAAGAGAATGCGCTGAGCAAAATGGCGGAAGGCGTGGTCGATCAGCCCGGTGAGCTGAAAAGCGGCGAGCGCGTGCAGGTGATGCTGAATGCTGGCTTAAGCCCGGAGCATGAGCAGACGCTGGGCAACTGGGTGGATGGCATCGGTCTCTACCGCACCGAAATCCCGTTTATGCTGCAGAACGGCTTCCCGTCGGAAGAGGAGCAGGTGGCACAGTATCAGGGCATGTTACAGCTGTTTCACAACAAGCCTGTGACGCTGCGTACCCTGGATGTAGGAGCAGATAAACAGCTACCCTACATGCCTATCAGTGAAGAGAATCCCTGTCTGGGCTGGCGCGGCATCCGCCTGACGCTTGACCAGCCGGAAATTTTCCTGGTGCAGGTGCGCGCGATGCTGCGTGCCAACGCCGCATCCGGCAACCTCAGTATTCTGCTGCCGATGATCAGCCATATCGATGAGATCGACGAAGCGAAAAAGCTGATCGATCGCGCAGGACGCGAAGTCGAAGAGATGCTGGGCTATACGATCCCCGCGCCGCGCATCGGCATCATGATTGAAGTGCCGTCGATGCTGTTTATGATCCCGCATCTGGCGTCAAGGGTCGATTTTGTCTCGGTTGGCACCAACGATCTGACCCAGTATCTGCTGGCGGTGGATCGCAACAACACCCGCGTGGCCAATCTCTACGACTCGCTGCATCCGGCGATGCTGCGTGCACTGAATACGATTGCGCAGGAAGCCCGTCTGGCCAATCTGGAATTGTGCCTGTGTGGTGAAATGGCCGGCGATCCAATGTGCGTGGCGCTGCTGGTCGGGCTGGGGTATCACCATCTCAGCATGAACGGCAAAAACGTACCACGGGTGAAATACCTGCTGCGCCATCTGGATCACGAAGAAGCGCAGCAACTCAGCGAGCAGGGTATGAATGCTCATACCGCCACCGAGGTTCGTCATCTGGTCTCGACCTTTATGGAGCGTCGCGGGCTGGGTGGATTGATCCGCGGCGGTCGCTAAGCGCCACTTCAGGCTATTTTATTTGCCATTCTGGCCCCGGGCAGTGCTCACACAGGCTGCTTTAGCAACCTGAACGCCCGTCAGGGCGGCCCTGAAGGGGCGAGCACAGCGAGTAATCCTCACGTACTATGTGTACGCTCCGGTTGTTGCGCGCTGTAAATGACCAGACTGACTGCAACAATGTACGCCTGACGGGTCAGGCTATTTTATTTGCCATTCTGGCCCCGGGCAGTGCTCACACAGGCTGCTTTAGCAACCTGAACGCCCGTCAGG
>NZ_JALNPM010000005.1:303855-322538 GCF_024520875.1 Pantoea sp. Ft-CA_14
GCGGCCCTGAAGGGGCGAGCACAGCGAGTAATCCTCACGTACTACGTGTACGCTCCGGTTGTTGCGCGCTGTCCGTGACCAGACTGGCTGCAACAATGTACGCCTGACGAGTCAGACTCTGGGCGTTATCCGCGTTTACATTTGCGGGACAATTCACAAAACCGGCTGTGCTATGATGCGCAGCCTTAATTTATGTGCCTGACAACACCCCCTTTTCAGGGTTGAAAAATAGACGGTGAATGATGAATAACGGCTATATTGCATTTCCGCAGTTCGATCCGGTGATCTTCTCGATTGGACCGGTTTCGCTTCACTGGTACGGTCTGATGTATCTGGTGGGCTTTGTTTTCGCCATGTGGCTGGCTGTCCGCCGCGCCAATCAGCCGGGCAGCGGCTGGAAAAAAGAGGAAGTGGAGAACCTGCTTTATGCCGGTTTCCTGGGGGTCTTCCTGGGTGGACGCATCGGCTATGTGCTGTTCTACAACTTACCGCTGTTCCTGGAAAATCCACTCTATCTGTTCAAAGTCTGGGATGGCGGCATGTCGTTCCACGGTGGCCTCATCGGGGTGATTGTCGTCATGCTGGTCTTTGCCCGCCGCACCCGACGTAATTTCTTCCAGGTGGCTGATTTCATCGCGCCGCTGATCCCGTTCGGTCTGGGTGCCGGTCGTCTCGGCAACTTCATTAACGGTGAGCTCTGGGGCCGTGTCGATCCGGGCTTCCGCTATGCCATGCTGTTCCCTGGCTCCCGCAGCGAAGATGTCGCGCTGGCCGCCACCAATCCGCAATACCAGGCGCTGCTCAACACCTACGGCGTGCTGCCGCGTCATGCTTCGCAGCTCTATGAACTGGTGCTGGAAGGGATAGTGCTGTTTATCATCCTGAATCTGTTTATTCGTAAGCCACGCCCGATGGGCAGCGTCTCTGGCCTGTTCCTGATTGGCTATGGCGCCTTCCGTATTATCGTTGAGTTCTTCCGCCAGCCGGATGCCCAGCTTGGCCTGTTTGAAGGCGGAATCAGTATGGGACAGATTCTCTCTGTGCCAATGATTATTGCCGGTATTATTATGATGATCTGGGCGTATCGTCGTCGCCCGCAGCCACAATTTCGCGAGGAAAAATGAAACAGTATCTGGATTTAATGCAACATGTGCTGCACGAAGGCACGCCAAAAGCTGACCGTACCGGCACCGGTACGCTTTCAATTTTTGGTCACCAGATGCGTTTCAATCTGCAGGATGGTTTTCCGCTGGTCACCACCAAGAAATGTCATATCCGCTCAATTATTCATGAGCTGCTGTGGTTTCTGAAAGGCGATACCAACATCGGTTATCTCAAAGAAAACAACGTCTCCATCTGGGATGAGTGGGCGGATGAGAATGGCGATCTCGGCCCGGTGTATGGCAAACAGTGGCGCAGCTGGGGAACGGCCAGCGGCCAGGAGATTGACCAGTTAAGCCAGGTGATGGAGCAGCTGAAGCGCGATCCCGACTCACGCCGGATTATCGTTTCTGCCTGGAACGTCGGCGAGCTGAGCGAGATGGCGCTGGCCCCTTGCCACGCATTCTTCCAGTTCTACGTGGCGGACGGCAAACTCTCCTGCCAGCTCTATCAGCGCTCGTGCGACATCTTCCTGGGCCTGCCGTTTAACATCGCCAGCTATGCGCTGCTGGTACATATGGTGGCGCAGCAGTGCGATCTGCAGGTGGGCGACTTTGTCTGGACCGGCGGTGATACCCACCTCTACAGTAATCATCTGGAGCAGGCGCGCCTGCAGCTGACCCGCGAACCGCGTCCGCTGCCATCACTTGTTATCAAACGCAAACCGGCGTCGCTGTTTGACTATCAGTTCGAAGATTTTGAGATTGAAGGCTACGATCCGCATCCCGCGATCAAAGCCCCTGTCGCCATCTGATTCGCGATAAAAGATAACGCCCTGGCTTCATCGCCGGGGCTTTTTTTTGCCCGCAAACCGGTAAATCTGCGGTAACGCTCGCGCGCTTCTGCCAATTCATGCTGTTGGGGAAGATTCTCTGCGACGTGCTTTCCAGCCTGCCAAACCGCGCCTTGTTTCATCTGTTCATCACCCGCATTCTGACGCTATGAAAACAGCACACTTACGCGGTTTTACCCTGCCGGAACTGCTGCTGGTGATGGTGATTGCCGGCATGCTGAGTCTTGCCGCGCTGCATGGCTGGCAGCGCTGGCAACAGCGGCTGCAACTGCGCGACAGCGCCCAGCAACTGCAGGGATTCCTGCTTCGGCTGCGTGCCCAGGCCAACCGGCAAAATAGCGACCTGATTTTATGGTCACGGCCTGGCGATCCCTGGTGCATCGGTGCCGGAAGTCCCCCCGTTGCAGGGTGTGATAGCCGAAAACGGCTGCAATTCGTGGCGCCGCACGCTGGCGTTGCGCTCTATGGCATCCGGGGTGAACCGGGCTTCTATGGCCGACGTAATGTGGCCCGGGCGGGCAGCATTGAGCTGGGTAACAGCGCCGGACGAATGCGGTTGATTATCTCGGCCAGAGCCCGTATTCGGCTCTGCAGGACGGATGAGGAGACGTGTCGTTGAAAATGGCCGGATTCAGCCTGCTGGAGATGCTGATCGCCCTGGCAATCAGCGCCGTCGTGATGTTAAGTGCTGGCCGTTTTCTGCCGCTGCTGCTGGCAGAGAACGCCGGCGTGATGCAACGGGCGCAGCTGCGTCAGGAGTTACAGCAGATGATGGCGACACTGGAAAAAGCGGTGCGGCGTGCCGGTTATTGTCACGGCGAGTGTGGCAGTGGGGCGCTGCAAATCAGAGAGAACTGCCTGCTGCTGCGCTGGGATGAGAACAGCAACGGTAAATGGGAAGGGGTGAGCCATGCAGAGAGTGACTATTACGGTTATCGCCTTCGACAACAGCAGCTTGAGATGCAGCGAGGTGTTGAACAGTGTCAGTCAGCGGGCTGGGAGCGGCTCTCCGATCCCGCGTTTATGACGCTGGAGCAGTTCAGCGTCAGCCAGCAGGGCACGCAGGTCAGGATAGTGCTGCAGGCACGGGCCGGACGCTGGCTTGAAACGGTGGAGAGCTGGGTTGAGGCAGATAACCTGTGAAGCAGCGAGGCAGCAGCGCTCTGGGCATGGTGTTGATGATTATGGTCATCGGCAGCTTTACGCTGCATGCCAGCCGTAAGATGTCTGAGCAGGGAATGCGACTGCTGGCGGATGAGCAGCAGTTTATTCAGGGTTTCTGGCGGGCGCAGTCTGCGCTGCAATGGGGCTTCTCCCTGAGCTGGTCAGCCAGTGAGGCGGCCAGCTGTCAGCAGGATGATCGCCAGGGCTGGCGCAGCTGTTTACAACGAGGTGAAAAGGATGAAGGTCTGCTTAAAGGGGAGGCCAGCGGCAGTGGTATGGCGGTCTGGCAGTGGGTACGGTTACGGGGCAATCAGATTACCGCGTTGCCGCACGGCTGGATCGATTACTGCCCGCTCACGCCCCCGGCCACCTGCCAGTAAGCGCGGTGGATTCAGCCTGCCGGAAGTGTTGTTTGCTCTGCTGTTAATGGCATTAAGCAGCAGCACGCTGTTGCACTATCATCGCGCACTGGCACTGGGATTCAGCCAGCAGTGGTATCAGCGTGAAGCATGGCGGGTGGCTGAGCAGCAACTGATGGGACATGAGAGTCCCGGCTGGACTTCAATACTGCAACAGCAGAGCGGTCCTTCAGGCTGCACCCTGGATCGGGCTGACGTGACGGGACCTTATCAGCGCCGTGCCACCCTGACGCGGCTGCGATGTTAACTCTTCCCGGTCGCCCTTTTGATGGGTTTCAACCGCGATACGCGGTAAAGTGACAGAGCCGCAATACCGCAGTCACGTTCTGAGTTATCACAGGAGTTTTCATGTTTCACGTTTATCACTCAAATCAGCTTGATGTGCTGAAGATTCTGGCGGCTGCGGTGATTAAACATGACCCTCTTGATGATCCTTTCGCCTCAGAAATGGTGTTGGTGCAGAGTCCGGGTATGGCGCAGTGGCTGCAGATGGAGCTGGCGCAAACCTTTGGTATTGCTGCCAATATCGAATTCCCGCTGCCTGCCAGTTTTATCTGGGAGATGTTCGTCCGCGTACTGCCCGATATCCCGGTAGAAAGTGCTTTCAGTAAGGCCAGCATGGGCTGGAAGCTGATGCACCGGCTGCCGGAGATGCTGAAGCATGAAGAGTTTACCTCTCTGCGCCACTATCTCCATGACGACGGCGACAAGCGTAAACTGTTTCAGCTCAGCTCACGTGTGGCCGATCTGTTCGACCAGTATCTGGTCTATCGTGCCGACTGGCTCAACAGCTGGGAGCGCGGCGAAACCATTGAGGGGCTGGGCGAGGCGCAGCGCTGGCAGGCTGCCCTGTGGCGTGATCTGGTGAGTTATACCCAGGCCCTGCGCCAGCCTGAATGGCACCGCGCCAACCTCTATGCGCGATTTATCCAGACGCTGGATCAGGCGAAAAGCACGCCGGAAAATCTGCCCAAACGGGTCTTTATCTGTGGCATCTCTGCGCTGCCGCCGGTCTATCTGCAGGCGTTGCAGGCGCTGGGACGTCACATCGACATCCATCTGCTGTTCACCAATCCCTGCCGCGATTACTGGGGCGATATTCAGGATTATGCGTTTCTGGCGAAACTGCAAAGTCGTCAGCGCCGACGTCATGGTGCTGATGAATCACGCGGACTCTTCCGGGATGCAGAGCAGGCACCGGCGCTGTTTAACGACGCTGGTGAACAGCAACTGACCAACCCTTTGCTCGCCTCCTGGGGCAAGCTGGGGCGTGACAACCTGTTTCTGCTGAGCCAGATGGAGTCAAACGATGACATTGATGCTTTTGTCGATGTGGAGCCGGACAACCTGCTGCACTGTATGCAGCACGATCTTCTCAATCTGCAGGATAACGCCATCATCGGACTGAATGCGGCGGAACTGGCACACAGCGATCAGAAGCGCTGCCTGAATCCGGAGGATCGATCAATCGCGGTGCAGGTCTGCCACAGTGCCCAGCGCGAAGTTGAAGTGTTGCAGGATCATCTGCTGGCGATGATGGAGGCCGATCCGACGCTGAAAGCGCGTGACATCATCGTCATGGTGGCGGATATCGACGCCTACGCCCCTTTTATTCAGGCGGTGTTCGCCAATGCACCTGCCGATCGCTATCTGCCGTTTGCGATTTCAGATCGCCGTGCCAGTCAGGCTCATCCGGCCATTGTGGCGTTTTTGCATCTGCTGGCACTGCCGGACAGCCGTTTTGTCTCGGAGGATGTGCTGGCGCTGCTCGATGTCCCGGCGCTGGCTTCCCACTTCGCCATTGATGAAAGCGGCCTGCGTTTACTGCGGCGCTGGGTCAGCGAATCAGGTGTACGCTGGGGGCTGGATGATGCCAGCGTAGAAGCCCTGTCACTACCGGTTACCGGCCAGCACACCTGGCGCTTTGGCCTGCAGCGTATGCTGCTGGGTTATGCGATGGAGAGCCACAACGGTGACTGGGAAGGAATTCTGCCTTATGACGAGTCGGGTGGTCTGGTGGGGGAGCTGGCGGGACATCTGGCTGAGCTGCTCTCCCGGCTTAATCACTGGCGGCAGCTGCTTGCCGAACCCCGGCCACTGGCGGCCTGGCTGCCCATGTGCCGGGAACTGCTCAATGCCTTTTTCAGCCCCGATGCAGAAACCGAGGCCGCCTTACTGCTGGTGGAAGAGCAGTGGCAGCAATTGATTGAATATGGCATGGATGCGCGGTTTGAAGAGGCGATTCCGGTGGCGCTGTTGCGTGATGATCTGCGTAGCCGGCTTGATCAACAGCGCATCAGTCAGCGTTTCCTGGCGGGGCAGATTAACTTCTGTACCCTGATGCCGATGCGCTCCATTCCTTTTCAGCTGGTCTGTTTGCTGGGCATGAACGACGGCGTCTATCCACGGACCTTAGCGCCGTTAGGTTTTGATCTGATGCAGCAGCAGTCCCGCAAAGGCGACCGCAGTCGCCGCGATGATGACCGCTATCTCTTCCTGGAGGCGATGATCTCGGCGCAGCAGCAGCTCTACATCAGTTATATCGGCCGGGCGATTCAGGATAATACGGAACGCTACCCCTCGGTGCTGGTCACAGAACTGCTGGATTACATTGGACAGAGTTTTTATCTGGACGGTGATGGCCATCTTGAGCTGGATGAGAGTGCCGAACGGGTGCGGATGCACCTGCAGCACCTGCACAGCCGGATGCCGTTTGCCGCCGAAAACTTCCAGCCTGCTGCCAGACTGCAAAGTTTCGCCCGTGAGTGGTTGCCTGCTGCGCGAGGCGCGGGGCAGCCGCAGCCCGATTTTGTGCAGCCGCTGGAGGCGCCGTTAATTGACGCGCTAACGCTGGAGGCGTTCCTGCGCTTCTGGCGACATCCGGTCCGGGCCTGGTTCCACCAGCGGCTTGGCGTGAGTTTCTGGCTGGAGGAGAACGAACTGCCTGACAGCGAGCCGTTTGCGCTCGACAACCTTGAGCGTTATCAGATTAACGCGCAGTTGCTGAATGCCCTGGTCGAAGGCGAGGATACTCAGCGGCTTTATGCGCACCATCGTGCGGCCGGTAATCTGCCTTATGGCGCGTTCGGTGAGCTGTTCTGGCAGGCGCAGCGCGATGAGATGCAGGAAGTAGCGGCAGAAGTGGTCACCCAGCGCAGCGACGGCGAGAGCTGGGAAGTGAATCTGCAACTGGAGCAGGTCAGCTTAACCGGGTGGCTGACGCAGGTTCAGAGTGATGGATTGCTGCGCTGGCGGCCTGGCGTACTCAACATGAACGACGGACTGCTACTCTGGCTGGAACATCTGGTCTACTGCGCGCTGGGCGGCACCGGCAGCAGCCGGATGTTTGGCCGGCAGCAGAGCCGCTGGTGCTTCCTTGCTTTGCCGCAGGCAGAGGCGATTGCTGCGCTGAATGAGTATGTCACGGGATATCTCGCGGGTATGCGTCAGCCGCTGATGCTGCTTAACAAAAGTGGCGGCGCGTGGCTGACCGCCAGCTACGACAAAAAAAGTCAGCAGTTACTGACTGATGAGGCAACCCAGCTTAAGGCGCGTAATCGCCTGCTGACGGCCTGGTCAGGCAACTATCAGGTTGAGGGTGAAGGCAGCGATCCCTATCTGCAACGTCTTTGCCGGGTGCTGGATGAGCCACAACTACAGCAGATAACTGAGGCGGCACAGCGCTGGTATTTACCGGTACTGGCTGCACATCAGGATGATGAATAGCCGATCAGAAGGCGTTTTTGCTGACTGACTCATTACACAGAAATTTTGCTCTGCTTTGAGCCGCCGCGTCCGACATTGGCGGTTTATCGGGAAACGAGAGGGGTTTACATGCGGGTACACGCACGCTGGATAGCGGCGCTAATGTTAAGCCTGATGGCTTGCACAGCGCAGGCGCAGGAGCAGGCATCATCAGGCTGGCAGCCGGTTAACGACACCATTCGCAAAAGTGAACAGGATCCCCGCCACTATCAGGCTATCCGGCTTGATAATGGGATGACGGTATTACTGGTTTCCGATCCTGTGGCACCGAAATCGCTGGCGGCGCTGACGCTGCCGATAGGATCGCTGGACGATCCCGATCAGCAGGCGGGACTGGCGCACTACCTTGAGCATATGGTGCTGATGGGTTCAAAGCACTACCCGCAGCCCGACAACCTGGCTGAATTCCTGAAAAAACATGGCGGCAGCCACAACGCCAGCACAGCCTCTTACCGCACCGCCTTTTATCTGGAAGTGGAAAATGACGCGCTGGAACCGGCGGTTGATCGCCTGGCGGATGCGGTGGCTGAGCCGCTGCTGGATCCGGTTAACGCTGACCGCGAGCGCCACGCCGTGAATGCCGAGCTGACCATGGCGCGCTCGCGCGATGGCCTGCGTATGGCCCAGGTCGGCGCAGAAACCCTGAACCCGGCGCATCCGGCGTCACGTTTTTCGGGCGGCAATCTTGAGACCCTGAAAGATAAGCCAGGCAGCAAACTGCACCAGGCGCTGCAGGACTTTTATCATACGCATTACTCCGCCAATCTGATGAAAGCGGTGATCTACAGCAACAAACCGCTGCCGGAGATGGCGTCGATTGCGGCTAAAACCTTTGGCCGGGTACAAAATCATGACGCCAGCGTGCCGGAGATTACGGTGCCGGTGGTGACCGATGCGCAGCAGGGCATCATCATCCATTACGTTCCGGCTCAGCCGCGCAAGCAGCTCAAAATTGAATTCCGCATTGCCAACAACAGCGATCGGTTCCGCAGTAAAACCGACACGCTGATCAGCTATTTAATCAGTAACCGCAGCAAAAACACGCTGACTGACTGGCTGCAAAAACAGGGACTGGCCGACGGGGTGAATGCGGGTGCTGACCCAATGACCGAGCGTAACAGCGGCGTGTTTGCGATTACCGCGTCACTGACTGATAAAGGGCTGGCGCAGCGCGACCAGGTCGTGGCGGCGATATTCAGCTACATCAATCTTCTGCGTCAGCAGGGGGATGATAAGCGCTATTTCGATGAAGTTTCGCATGTGCTGGCGCTCGACTTCCGCTATCCCTCAATTACCCGCGATATGGATTACATTGAATGGCTGGCCGACACCATGCTGCGCGTACCGGTTGAACATACGCTGGATGCACCCTATCTGGCGGATCAATACGATGCCGCCGCGATTAATGCCCGGCTGGAAGAGATGACCCCGCAGCATGCGCGTATCTGGTACATCAGCCCGCAGGAGCCGCACAACAAAAAAGCCTATTTTGTGGATGCGCCTTATCAGGTTGAGAAGATCACCCCACAAACCTTTGCAGACTGGCAGCAGCGCGCCAGCCAGATTACGCTGGCGATGCCCGTGCTGAACCCCTATATCCCGGACGACTTCACACTGCTGCCGTCAGACGGCAAAACGTATCAGCATCCGGTGAGACTGGATAACCAGGACGATATGCGCATTTACTGGATGCCCAGTCGTTATTACGCCAGCGAGCCAAAAGCGGCGATTACCCTGGCGTTACGCAATAAGCACACCATCAGTGATGCCCGTCAGCAGGTGCTGTTTGGCCTGAATGACTATCTTTCCAGCCTGGCGCTGGACGAGCTTAATTCACAGGCTTCAGTGGGCGGCATCAGCTTCTCAACGGGTGAAGATGAAGGGCTGGTATTCAGCGCCAACGGCTTCACTCAGCGTCTGCCGACCCTGCTGAAGAAACTGGTGGAAGGTTATGCCACTTTCCAGCCGACAGAACAGCAGCTGGAGCAGGCGAAATCCTGGTATCTGGAGCGGCTGGACGCGGCGGAAAAGGGCAAAGCGTTTGAACAGGCGATTCAGCCAATGCAACTGCTGTCGCAGCTGCCATATACCCAGCGCGAGGCTCGCCGCAAGCTGGTAAGCACACTCTCACTTAAGGATGTCACTGACTATCGCGATACGCTGTTCCGCGACGCGACGCCGGAGATGCTGGTGGTGGGCAACCTCAGTGCTGACAGCGTGACGCAGCTGGGGCATGAGCTTAAACAGCAGATGCAGAGTCATGCGATCCGCGACTGGCATAGTCAGTATGTCTCGATTAAAAAACCGCTGAAAGCCAACCTGCAACAAAAAGGCAGCAGCACCGACTCCGCCCTTGCCGCGCTCTATGTTCCACTGGGATACAGTGAATATCAGAGCATGGCGCACAGCTCCATGCTGAGCCAGATTGTGCAGCCGTGGTTCTACAATCAGCTGCGGACCAAAGAGCAGCTCGGCTACGCGGTTTTTGCCTTCCAGATGCCTGTGGGTCGCCAGTGGGGGATCGGCTTCCTGCTGCAAAGTAACAGCAAACAACCGGGCTGGCTGTTGCAGCGCTATCAGGCCTTCTACCCGCAGGCGGAAAAACGTCTGCGCAGTATGAGCCAGGCAGACTTTGCCCAGTATCAGCAGGCGATGATCAATGATTTGCAGCAGCGTCCTCAGACGCTCTTTGAGGAAGCGGATCGCTTTAGCCGCGACTTTGATCGGCAGAATGATCAATTTGATACCCGGCAAAAAATGACAGAGCAGGTTCAGCGGTTAACCCCGGCGAGCCTGGCAGACTTTTTCCGGCAGGCCGTGATCGAACATAAGGGCATGGTGATGACCTCGCAGATTGCAGGCACCGGCAATGGCAAAGTTGAGTTTGCCCGTCAGCCTGGCTGGAAAACCTGGAGTGAAGTGGCACAACTGCAGCAGTCGCTGCCGGTAAAGAGTGAGACCCAATGACGCAGTTACCTCCCGTATCGCTGAATCCTTTAACGCTGCCGCTCAGAGGCGAGCGGCTGATTGAGGCGTCAGCGGGCACCGGAAAAACCTTTACCATTGGTCTGCTCTATCTGCGCCTGCTGCTGGGGCTGGGCGGTGAAAACGCCTACAGCCGGCCGCTCTCTGTCGAAGAAATTTTAGTCGTGACCTTTACCGAGGCCGCGACCGCCGAATTGCGCGGGCGCATCCGCGAGAATATTCATCAGCTACGTCTGGCCTGTATCCGCGGCAAAAGCAGCAATCCGATGCACCAGTTACTGCTGGAGCAGATGCCGGATCTGAGTCAGGCCGCCGCGCAGCTGCTGGCTGCCGAGCGGCAGATGGATGAAGCCGCCATTTTCACCATTCACGGCTTCTGTCAGCGGATGCTGAATCTCAATGCCTTTGAGTCGGGCATGCTGTTCGAGCAGGAGTTGATTGAAGATGAGCAGGCGCTGCTGAAGCAGTCGGCCGCCGATTTCTGGCGTCGTCAGTGCTATCCACTGAGTCTGGATGTGGCGCGGATCATCGCCGCAGAGTGGAGCGGGCCGGACAGTCTGCTGACCACGCTGCGCCCCTGGCTGCAGGGGGAATCGCCGGGGCTGAAACGTCCGCCTGCCGCCGATGAGACGCTGGCATCACGCCACGCCCGCAATCTGGCGCGCATCGAGGCCATCAAGCAGCAGTGGCAGGCGCTCAGCGCCGATGTTGAGGGCATTATCACTGCATCTGGCGTTGATAAGCGCAGCTACAGCAGTAAACATCTGCCCAACTGGGTGGCCCGCGTCACGCAGTGGGCCAGCAGTGACACGCTGGATTATCAGCTGCCCAAAGAGCTGGAGCGCTTTGGACAGCAGGTGCTGGAGGAGAAAACTAAAAAGGGTGAAGCGCCGCGTCATTCGCTGTTTGAGGCGATCGATCAGTTTCTGGCAGAACCGCTGTCGCTGCGGGATGTCATCATTGCGCAGGCGCTGACCGATGTGCGCGCCACGGTGCAGCGCGAGAAACGGTTACGTGCACTGTTAGGCTTCGACGATCTGCTCAGTAAACTGGATGAAGCGCTGCAGCAGCCAGGTGGCGTTTTGCTGGCAGAAACCATCCGGGCGCGTTACCCGGTGGCCCTGATTGATGAATTCCAGGATACCGATCCGCAGCAGTACCGCATCTTCCGCACGCTCTATATTAATCAGCCTGAACAGGCACTGTTTCTGATCGGCGATCCCAAGCAGGCGATCTATGCGTTTCGCGGTGCGGATATATTTACCTATCTGCGGGCCAGAAACGAAGTCAGCGCTCACTACACGCTGGATACCAACTGGCGTTCATCACCTGAGATGGTCGGGAGCGTCAACCGCCTCTTTTCTCAGCTCGATTCGCCTTTTCTGTTCTCGGCGATCCCCTTTCAGCCAGTTAAGCCTGCTGCGCCCAATCAGTCGCTGAAACTGATTTTTGACGAGCAGCAGCAACCGGCGTTACGGTTCTGGCTGCAGCCTGGCGAGGGCGTGGGTAACAGCGATTACCAGCAGTTTATGGCACAGCAGTGTGCGGCCGATATCAGCCGCTGGCTGGTGGCCGGACAGCAGGGGCGCGCCCGCCTGGGCAAAGGCGAGGCGCTGCAGCCGGTGCGGGCTTCCGATATCACCGTGCTGGTGCGCAGTCGTAATGAGGCCGGTTTAATCCGCGACGCGCTGAATGCGCTGTCGATTCCTTCGGTCTATCTCTCCAGCCGGGACAGCGTCTACACCACGCCGGAAGCGCGCGAACTGCTCTGGTTACTTCAGGCGATACAGGCACCTGAGCAGGAACGTCTGCTGCGCAGCGCGCTGGCGACCTCTATTTTTGCCATCGATGCAGCAACGCTCGACGCGCTGACACAGAATGAACGCGAGTGGGATGCGCTGGTGGAGCAGTTTGCCGTCTGGCAGCAGCTGTGGCATCAGCGCGGCGTGTTACCGATGCTGCGTGACGTGATGATCAGGCGGCAGCTGGCAGAGAATATGCTGGCCTCGGAGAACGGTGAACGTCGCCTGACCGATCTGATGCATCTGGGTGAACTGCTGCAGGAGGCTTCGGTGCAGCTGGAGAGTCCGCACGCCCTGGTGCGCTTCCTGGCGCAGCAGATTGCCCGGCCAAACAGCCAGGCCTCCAGCCAGCAGTTGCGTCTGGAAAGCGACCGCCATCTGGTGCAGATCATCACCATCCATAAATCGAAAGGACTGCAATATCCGCTGGTCTGGCTGCCATTTGCTGCCGGGTTCCGCGAGGCGGCCAGCGCGCTTTATCACGATCGCGACACGTTCACAGCACTGCTGGATGTGCAGGGTGATGCACAAAGTCTGGCGCTGGCCGAAGAGGAGCGCCTGGCGGAGGATCTGCGTCTGCTCTACGTGGCGCTGACCCGTTCGGTCTATCACTGCAGCGTCGGCATTGCGCCACTGATCAAAGGCACCCGCAAAAAAGAGGGCGAAAGCGATCTGCACAAGAGCGCGCTGGGCTACCTGGTGCAGCAGGGCGAGGCGGCGGATGCGCAGCAGCTCACTCAGCGACTGAATGCGTTAACCGGTGAAGGGATTGCGCTGGTTGAAGAGGCTCTGCTGCCGGGAGAAATGTGGCAGGATGCGCAGCAGGGCGATGAGGTTTTAAGCAGTCGCGACATTACGCGCGCGCTGGCTGACGTCTGGCGGGTAACCAGTTATTCAGGCCTGCAACAGCATCACAGCTCGCCGCTGCTGGATGCGATGCCCAACTTTGATATTGATGCCGCGGGCGAAGAAGAGAAGGGTGAAGAGGCTGCATTAACACCCCACCACTTTCCGCGCGGAGCGGCACCTGGTACGTTTTTGCACGGTCTGTTTGAGTCGATCGACTTTACCGAACCGCCGGACAGGGTCTGGCTGGAAGATCAGCTGCAGCATAATGGCTATCCGCTGAGCTGGTTGCCGGTTCTGGAACAGTGGATTGACCGGGTCTTACATACGCCGCTCAATGCTGAGGGGCTGACGCTGTCGGCGATAAAAAGCAGCGAACGCCTGATTGAGATGGAGTTCTATCTGCCGATCAACAATCTGCTGACTGCGGCGGATCTTGACGCTCTGCTGCGCCGGCACGACAGTCTCTCTCAGCAGGCCGCCCCCCTGGATTTTCGTCAGGTGCGGGGCATGCTGAAGGGCTTTATCGATCTGGTCTTCCGCTGGCAGGGAAAATATTATCTGCTCGACTACAAATCGAACTGGCTGGGGGATAGCCACGCCGCTTACACGCCAGAGGCGATGGCGCAGGCGATGATTGGCCACCGCTACGATTTGCAGTATCAGCTCTATACGCTGGCGCTGCATCGCTATCTGCAGCATCGTTTGCCGGACTACGACTATCAGCGTCACTTTGGTGGGGTGTTTTATCTGTTTTTGCGCGGGATGGATGGCAGCTCGCCGGACAACGGCATTTTCGCCACCCGACCTGCTGAAGCCTTTGTGGAAGAAATTGATGCACTGTTTGGTGAAACCGGGGAGATGTTATGAGTGACATGCTGAGTCTGCTGCTGCAGGCGGTAGAGAAGCGTCTCCTGCGGCCGCTGGATATACAGTTTGCCCAACTGGTGGCCCCGGAATCACAGCCTGGGCTGCTGCTCGCTGCGGCCTGCGTCAGCGCTGACTCGGGTGAGGGGCACGTCTGTTTACCGCTGAGCAACCTCTGCGAAGCGAATCTGTTCGCTGGTCGCCAGCCTGCGCTGGCTCAGGCGATCTGGCACGCCGCTGGTGCGCCGGAAGACTGGACAGCACGCTTTGCTGACTGGTCGGCAGTCAGTGATGGCAGCCTGGTTACGCCGCTGGTACTGAGCAATCAGCGTTTATATCTGCATCGGCTGTGGCAAAGCGAAGGCCGGGTTGCCGACTTCTTCGCTGCGCAGGAAGTGAAAACTGCGTTTGATATGCATGCTGCAGGCGACGTGCTGAACAGCCTGTTTGACGACCAGCCGGAGAACTGGCAGAAAATTGCGGCGGCCGTGGCGCTGACCCGCAAGACTGCGGTTATTTCCGGCGGGCCGGGTACCGGTAAAACCACCACTGTGGCGAAACTCCTCGCTGCCCTGATTCGCCTGAATCCCGGTGCACTGCGGATTCAGCTGGCGGCACCGACCGGCAAAGCCGCCGCGCGACTGACCGAGTCACTGGGCAGCGCACTGCAGGATCTGGCGGTCAGCGACGAAGAACGCCGGCGTTTTCCTGCCGAAGCCACCACGCTGCATCGCCTGCTGGGCGCACAGCCCGACACCCAGCGGCTGCGCTACCATGCCGGTAACCCACTGCATCTTGATGTGCTGGTGGTTGATGAAGCGTCGATGGTCGATCTCTCAATGATGGCAAAACTGATCGCCGCGCTGCCTGCCCATGCCCGCGTCGTGTTTCTGGGCGATCGCGATCAGCTGGCCTCGGTTGAAGCCGGTGCGGTGCTGGGCGACATCTGCCGCTGCACCGAAAGCGGCTACAGCCTGGCGCGGGCAGAACAGCTCGGCCTGCTGACCGGCTGCACACTGCAGGGCAGTGACGATGTGCAGGCACCCGCAGTCCGCGACAGTATCTGTCTGCTGCAGAAGAGTTATCGTTTTGATGACTCATCTGGCATCGGCCAGCTGGCAAAAGCGATCAATCGTGGCGATGCAGAGCAGGTCAGGGCGGTGTTTGCTGCGGCTTATGAGGATATCAGTTACCAGCCGCTGAACAGCGCTGACGCTTATCAGGCGATGCTGGATGAGGTAGCCCAGGGTTATCAGCCCTTCCTGCAGTTGATCAGACAGCAGTCGTCGCCCGCAGAAGTGATTGCCGCTTTTGGCCGTTATCAGCTGCTGTGTGCATTACGTGACGGGCCATTTGGCGTGCAGGGTCTGAACCAGCGTATTGAGCAGCGACTGATGCAGCTGCAGCGCATCCGTCGTCCTGGCATGGGCAGCCGCTGGTATGAAGGGCGTCCGGTGATGATCACCCGAAATGACAGCGCGCTCGGCCTGTTTAATGGCGATATCGGCATGACGATGCGGGATGAAGAGGGCAACCTGAAGGTCTTTTTCCCGCTGCCGGATGGATCGATCAAGGCGATTCAGCCGAGCCGGTTACCCTCACATGAAACGGCCTGGGCGATGACGGTGCACAAATCACAGGGCTCGGAGTTTGATCATACCGCGCTGGTGATGCCCACGCAGTTTCTGCCGGTGCTGACCCGTGAACTGGTCTATACCGCGATTACACGTGCACGGCGGCAACTGACCATCTACAGCGAACCCGGCGTATTTCAGCGTGCCGTGCAGCTGCAAACGCAGCGACGCAGCGGTCTGGTGGAGCGACTAGGGGAATCTGGCTGAGAAGAGAGGGGACAGACCACGCGGGGGGGCCTGTCCCTTACGGATTGAATCAGGTGAGATCGGCCATCAACACTTTTGAACGGCGCTGATAGTTATACATCTCTTTTTTACTCTCGGGCAGGGACTCAATATCTACCGGCGTAAAGCCGCGTTCCTGGAACCAGTGGATGCTGCGGGTGGTTAAAACAAACAGTTTTTCCAGCCCCATCTGGCGTGCCTGAAGTGCCACGCGCTGCAGCAACATCTCACCGCGTGAAGAGCTGCGATAGTCAGGATGAACCGCCACACAGGCCATTTCGCCAATCTTTTCATCCATAAACGGATAGAGTGCTGCACAGGCGATGGTCAGATTATCGCGCTGAATGATGGTGAACTTATCAATTTCCATTTCCAGCTGCTCGCGCGAGCGACGCACCAGAATACCCTGCTGCTCCAGCGGACGGATCAGTTCGAGGATGCCGCCGATATCATTGATATTGGCGCGACGGATCTGCTCTGCCGACTCCATAACGATCTGGGTACCGATACCGTCGCGTGAGAAGAGCTCCTGCAACAGCGCGCCATCTTCCTGATAACTGATTAAATGGCTGCGGCGAACACCACTGCGGCAGGCTTTCACCGCCCCACGCAGGAAGCGAACGGTCCCGGAAAGATAATCGCCTTCCTTTTCAATCTCGTCGATACGAGCCTGCGCATCATTCGGGAAGAGCTCGGAGATGATTTCACCCTCGCTGTTCAGCACGCCCTGCTCAGAGCAGAAGCCGATCATTTTCTCCGCTTTGAGTTTAATCGCCAGCTGGGTAGCCACTTCTTCCGAGGTCAGGTTAAAGCTTTCGCCGGTAACTGAAACCGCAACCGGGCCCATCAGCACAATCGCATCGTTATCCAGCTGACGATGAATGGCCTCTTCATCAATACGACGGATACGGCCGCTGTGACAGTAATCTACGCCATCATCCACGCCCAGCGGCTGTGAAATAATGAAGTTGCCGCTGACCACGTTGATATGCGCGCCCTGCAGCGGCGTGTTGTTGAGACTCATTGAGAGGCGGGCCGTGATATCTAACTGCAGTCGGCCGGCGGCCTGCTTCACTAACTCCAGCGATTGCGCGTCGGTGACCCGGGTAAACTTATGGTAAACCGGCTCCAGCTGCTGCTGAGCCAGGCTGGCATCAATCTGCGGTCGTGCGCCATACACCACGACGAGGCGAATGCCCAGGCTGTGCAGCAGGCCGATATCATTAACGATGCCAGAGAAGTTTTCATGCTCAATCGCTTCGCCACCCAGCATGATGACAAAGGTTTTACCCCGGTGGGCATTGATATAGGGAACGGTATGGCGAAAACCCTGAACCAGTTCGGTACTACGTTCCTTCACGGCCAACCCTCAGTGAATGTTTATTCGTATTTTTTGTATTTTTATGCTTTTACGCCCGGTTTTGCAAGTCTTAATCCTGACGAAAATTTACGTTTTTCTGGGTGTCAAAGCCGCTAACAGCCTGCATTATTTAGGGTTTCCGGGGTGACATCATGCTGCGGATTGGATAAAGTTTTCGCCGCCATTTTAGTAACTGGCGCTTTTTTAGACATTACACAGCAGCTGGAGCGGCATGTCAGACGTTAATTCCCATTTTTCACGCAGACGATTTTTACAGGGGACGGGCGCCTTACTGCTGTTAAGCGTCAGCCGGACAGGGTTGGCGGCGAAGAACCACATTGTGGCGGTGCGTATCTGGCCCTCATCGACCTACTCGCGGATGACGCTGGAGTCCAATGTCGCGCTGAAGTACAAGCAGTTTGCGCTGAGCAATCCCGAACGCCTGGTGATTGATATTCAGGGGCTGCATCTCAATCCGGTTCTGAAAGGGGTAGATAAGCAGGTTCGGGTCGACGATCCCTTTATTAAAAATGCCCGTGTCGGTCAGTTCGACAGCAACACGGTGCGCGTGGTACTGGAATTAAAGCGCAACGTCGCGCCGAAGATCTTTAATCTCTCGCCGGTCGCCGGGATCAATCACCGGCTGGTGGTCGATCTCTATCCGAGCCAGAACCAGGTTGAGGACGATCCTCTGCTGGCCCTGCTGAAAGATTACAACCAGGGCGATCTGGAGAAAGATGAAGGGGTGCAGGCGCCCTTACCCGGCAAAGCGGGGCGCGATCGTCCGATCATTATCATGATCGATCCCGGTCACGGTGGGGAAGATCCGGGCGCGCACGGCAAATATAAGACCCGCGAGAAAGATATTGTGCTGAAGATTGGACGGCGACTCAAAGCGCTGATCGATAAAGAGTCCAATATGAAAGCCTATATGACGCGCAATGAAGATGTCTTTATTCCGCTGCGCGTCAGGGTTGCCAAAGCCCGTAAACAGCGTGCCGACCTCTTTGTGTCGATCCATGCGGATGCCTTTACCAGTCGCGCGGCACGCGGCTCTTCAGTGTTTGCCTTATCAACCAGTGGTGCCACTTCGGCGGCGGCTCGTTTCCTGGCTCAGACTCAGAATGAATCAGACCTGATTGGCGGCGTCAGCAAAAGCGGTGACCGCTATCTCGATCACACCATGTTCGATATGGTGCAGCGTCAGACGATTCATGACAGCCTTAAATTCGGCAAAGAGGTGCTGCATCGCATGGGGCGCATCAACCATCTGCACAAACGCACCGTGGATCAGGCCGGATTTGCGGTGCTGAAAGCCCCTGATATCCCGTCAATTCTGGTCGAGACGGCGTTTATCAGTAATGTGGAGGAGGAGCGCAAGTTGCGAACCACCCGTTACCAGCATCAGGTGGCAGAGGCGATTCTGAACGGCATCAAAGCGTATGTAGAGAGTGGGGCGGCGCTGGCCCATCGGTAAAGGAGTGCGGGTAGCCGGGCTATCCGCGCGCTTTTCAGGGCAGAAAGAGGCTGAAGCGGCTTTTGGGAACGTCAGAAACAAAAAAACACCCTTTCAGGTGTTTAAATGATTGGTTGCGGGGGCCGGATTTGAACCGACGACCTTCGGGTTATGAGCCCGACGAGCTACCAGGCTGCTCCACCCCG
>NZ_JALNPM010000057.1:0-240 GCF_024520875.1 Pantoea sp. Ft-CA_14
GGTCAGCGGTTCGATCCCGCTTAGCTCCACCATACCGTTTATCTGTTTTTTTCTGAAATACCTCAGAGCATACCGGCGACGGTGTGCTGCGACGTATTATGCTCTTTAACAATCCGGAACAAGCTGAAAATTGAAACGACGCAGCGCGTTATTCCTCCGTAATTAAGGAATGACTTGGCGATGCGTTCGAGTCTCTCAAATGCTTGCAATTCGCAGCGTTGTAAAACGCCTGTGGGTTGT
>NZ_JALNPM010000058.1:0-237 GCF_024520875.1 Pantoea sp. Ft-CA_14
TTTTCGCCTCGAGCGTTACCGGTTTGGTCACGCCATTCAGCGTAAGATCGCAAGTAATCTTCAGATCATCACCCTCTTTTTCCAACGATGTGGATTTGAACGTGGACTGCGGGTTTTTGCTGGTGTTCAGGAAGTCGGCACTGAGCAGGTGCTTGTCACGTTCAGCATGGTTAGTATCGATGCTGCTGGTGTTAATGTTGACGTCGACTTTATCTGCGGCAGGATTCTTCTCATCAA
>NZ_JALNPM010000059.1:0-237 GCF_024520875.1 Pantoea sp. Ft-CA_14
TCATGGTATTCCGCTGGCTTTTGCAGCGACTGCGCACCAATAAAGGCCGCAAAGTCGGAGTTTTTACGGTGAACTAATGGCATAAAGCCATTTTTCGCCAGCTCGGCTTCACGGCGATCGCTGATGGCGATTTCCGTTGGACACTTCATGTCCACACCGCCGTCATCGCTTGGGAAAGTGTGGCATGGCAGATCTTCCACTGCCCCGCCCGACTCTACGCCACGAATCGATGTGCAC
>NZ_JALNPM010000060.1:0-234 GCF_024520875.1 Pantoea sp. Ft-CA_14
GCAGCGGATTGAGCGACGTCATCGGCTCCTGGAAGATGATCGAAATATCATTGCCACGGATGCCGCGGATCTCCCGCTCGGACATGCCGAGCAGGTCCTGGCCCTTAAAGCGGATCTGCCCGGACGGATGCGACGCCGTCGGATACGGCAACAACCGCAGCACCGACAGCGCACTGACCGACTTACCCGAGCCGGACTCGCCAACCAAGGCGACGCACTCGCCGCGCTTGATCT
>NZ_JALNPM010000061.1:0-233 GCF_024520875.1 Pantoea sp. Ft-CA_14
GCGATGCGTTGAGCTAACCGGTACTAATGACCCGTGAGGCTTAACCTTACAACGCCAGAGGCGTTTTTGAGAGACACAATTTTCAGCCTGTTACCGGATAAAAATTAGCGGAAACGAAAGATTTTGCGGCGTGACAAGGCGCAGAGCGAGGACGTCAGCGGGAGCATACTGAAGTATGTGACCGGTGTGGCTGAGCGATGGCAACGCGGTCATGGCGTAAAAGATTCGTTTCG
>NZ_JALNPM010000062.1:0-231 GCF_024520875.1 Pantoea sp. Ft-CA_14
GCCTTGCGGTGTTGCAACCGGGCGTCAGGCGCTTATTCGCCTGGCCTGAGAATAAGGCCCACAGTCAATCGGGCGTGATGACAGATTACCGGACACGGATCGCCGTCAGGGTAATTGACGCGGCAACGCCGATAAAAAAGAGCGGTTTTGTTATTCCCGCAGGAATAATCTGCCGACTGTCTCAGCGGCTTATTATCATGATTTCGGCCAGCAGCTGTGATTCATCTACAA
>NZ_JALNPM010000063.1:0-229 GCF_024520875.1 Pantoea sp. Ft-CA_14
CGTCTGACCGATTCAAAGTAAAAAAGCAAGCCCTGATGGGAAAGCTCTCATTTCCCAGGGAGTTACGTTAGTTAAATCCCACTCATTTCACTTTCGTCTTCCAGCAGCCACAACTGGCTGGCACGCCGCAAATTACTATTCTCGGCCGCCTTAACGCTCTGGGGCATCCCCGCATCGGTCTCACCGTCGCTAAAAAACATGTTAAACGCGCTCATGAACGCAACCGGAT
>NZ_JALNPM010000064.1:0-229 GCF_024520875.1 Pantoea sp. Ft-CA_14
TCAGTAGCCTGTTTGCCGGCCTTGTGGGTGCCTCACCGGCGGCCGTGTACATCGAGTCTGCCGCCGGGACGGCGGCAGGAGGCAAAACCGGCCTGACGGCCATTGTTGTTGGCCTCCTGTTTTTGCTCATTCTGTTTATGTCTCCGCTGGCTTATCTGGTGCCGGCGTACGCCACCGCGCCTGCGTTGATGTACGTCGGCCTGCTGATGCTGAGTAACGTGGCAAAGAT